>CALUWK010000011.1 GCA_944324475.1 Candidatus Gastranaerophilales bacterium | reverse complement strand
CGTCCAAGTGTTTTTGAAAGCTCTTTGTTAAGGTTCATAATTCCGAGGTCAACAGCAGCCCGTTCACCTTCTTGTTTTATTTTATTTTCTATCTCTTTAACAGATTTCTCATACACCTCTTCTATTCGAACAGGGTGAATTCTACCATCCTGTATTAACTTTTCAATAGTTAATTTTGCTATTTCGCGCCTAACAGGATCAAAAGAAGACAACACAACTGCTTCTGGGGTATCATCAATAATTAAATCAACACCAGTAAGAGTTTCAAGTGTCCTTATATTTCTGCCCTCACGACCTATTATTCTGCCCTTCATTTCATCAGAAGGCAAAGATACAACAGAAACACTTGTCTCAATAACTTGCTCTATTGCACAACGTTGCATTGTTTGGCTTAATATTTCTCTTGCCTGTTCTTCTGCAGTTTCTTTAATTTTTATTTCATTTTCCCTAATTAGTTGTATTTTTTCATTTGCAAGTTCATCTTTTAATTGATTTAAAAGCATTTCCTTTGCCTCTTCCCGAGACATCTGAGCAACTCTTTCCAATTCTGAAATTTGTTTTGCAATAGTCTCTGCCAAATAATCTTCTTTTTCATCAAGCATGTCTTCTTTTTTTGATAAAACAAGCTCTTTATCAACAATAGATTGATTTTTTGCTTCGAGTTCATCCTCTTTTTTAAATAAATCTTGTTGAATCTTCTCTAATTCAAGTTTCTTTTCCCTTGAAGACTCCTCAAATTCAAAACGTTCTTTGTGCAGTTGCTCTTTTGCGGACACCAACGCTTCTTTTTTTAAAAAAGCTTCTTTTTCTTTAAAATCTTCAATATATTTTTGTTCATTTTTTTCGAGCACTTCCACCTTGGCTTTTGACCTAACAAATAAAACGGTCATAGTTGCGGTTGTTAAAACCAAAATGGCTAAAATTGCGTATAAAACTGTAAAAATTGTCCCAGTCCTCTTGTTGCCTACAATCACACAGATTGACTAATACATATTTAATTTTCTATATAAAAAATGATAAAAGTCATCTTAATAATACAATTCTATCATAAGATTTTAAATTTGAATAATAATTTAATATTTTTTAAAATTTTACCCATTAAATATGTGATTTTAAAAAATAAAAAAATGCTAAAATAAAATTGACATGTGAGGTAATTTTCATTAAATATAAAACAAAAGGAATATTATATGTTATCAAACTTAGTATCATTGATTACAAAAACAATGGCTTCAACAAATCAAATTGCAACAATCTCAAGAACTTCCATTCAATCTAACAACCCGTTCAAGGGAGAAAATGAAAATCCTTTTTTATCAACATCATTTGGTTCAGGGTATAATTACGGCAAAAATCAACCTGTAGCAGGCGGGTATTTTGCAGGCTATTACAATGGAAAACCAAACATAGTTGGAAGAAAACTATTTATAGAAGTATAAATTTATCATGCTAATTTTTGCATTTCTTTTTCTTTTTGAACTATTGCAGGGTTTCTATTATCACCATTATTCAATTTCTTTCTCATCCAAATATTAATTTTCGGTTGTAATACCCCCATAGCCCATATTGCAATAGCAACGTTACCCAAAGTTGCAAATGTCTTAAATATCTTTATTTTATTAATTGAAGACACAGCTTCAGAAAGATTCTCAATATGTTTCAAAGCACTCTTAATATCGTTTTCATCAATGGGTTTAAATGTTGTAATATTTTTAATTCTATTTTTATCTTTAACAACAGACAAAGTGCCATTATTAGCCAATATTTCAACAAGAGCACCTTGCGGGTTTAATTTATAAATATCATTTAACAGATTTTTAGAATTATTCAACTTATTTATTTCTGATTTTGCTTCAACAAGTTTATCTTTGAGTTTTGAATCAAAAATTACCCTTGCATCAAGCTCAATAGGCAAATTTAACTTCTTGCCAATAAACTCAAAAGTCTTTTGAATTGGTTGTGCTAGACCATAAATAAAAAATACTTGAAATAATTCTTTTAAAACAATCTCTTTTCTTTCGCCCTTGCGCCCTTCCTTAAATCTTGTACCTCCTATAAAAAGATCCAAAATTGATGTATTTTTTAAAGGGTTGAACATAAAATCCGAAACAAACTCACCTGCATTAGAAGGTGCAAAAGAACCAAAAGAAATATTTTTGGATTTATTCTTATTTACAAAATCTCCATAAATCGAATCGTTCTTAACAAATTTTTCAAATTGCAAAGAACTTTTTTTAGATTGAATATCTTTTTTAATTCTTTCATCAGTCGTTTTTTGTTTATATTTTATAAGTTTAGTTAATGCAAAAGCACACAAAAGAGTTGAGGTTAAAAATTTAGCAACATAAGCACCTTTATACATCTGCATATTTGTAAATGGAAGTTCAAATTTATTCAAAAACTTTGCTTTATTAGATAAAGAAGAAAAAACTTCCTTTTCGCTACTCGAAGCAACAGACTTTAAAAAATCAAACCTTCCATTTTTATTATCCAAAACCCTTGGATCTAATTCAGGTTTTAATCCAAACATAGGATAAATTGCTTTATCAACCAAAAATTTAAAAGTAGGAATCCCAAAAAGCCAAAGAGCGCCCGTGCCAAATTCTTCTATAGCTTTTTCTCTAACATCATCAATCCCGCCTTCTTTTTTATATGTATGTACAAGGGTACAATCAGAAATTACATCTTTTGCAACCAAAGGTATAATTGAATCAGAATTATCACCTAAACCAGATAAAGTTTTTATAAATCCGTTTGTTATAATGCTTGGTACAGTCATATGCTTCCTTTAAAGTTATATTATAGTCCCCAAATTAAATTCATTAATTTTTGAACTCGTCTTTTTATTTGCAAATTAGATTTTTTCATCACAATAATCCTTCACTCACCTTTTAAAACAACTAAAAAAATTTTCTTGCTTAAATATTTTCAAAATAAAACAATTTTTAACATTAAAAAAGACCTTTTTTAAAGGTCTTTTTTAAAATTAATCTATTAAATTAAATTAATCTTTCCTAATCGGAACATAAACCAGACCTCTTTCACAAAAAAGGCTAAGTCTTCGCATAAATCCAAATAGAATTTTAATCATAATTATCCTCAAAATATGCCAGCAATATTTATTATACACCATTTTTAAATTTTGTCCAGTGTATAAACGAAAAAATTATTCGTATATATTAATTTTACCCAGAATTTTAGCTTTGTATGTAAGAAAAATCTTTTTTGCCAATTTTTGCTTTTGAGAAGCATCTAAAAATTTAATTTTTGAAATTGAATTTAAAATCTTTTGTTCAAAATCTTTATCCAAATTAACTTTTTCAAGCTCACAATTACTGTACCATAACGGTCTATCTTCGATTAAATTATCCATTTTAGAAAAATTAATTTCGTCAAATTTCTTATAATCAAAAACGATATTTACAATTTTAATTCCCAAAGGCAAAGAATATGAATTAACTTTATTAATTAAAAGCTTTTTGTTTAAAGAAAGCTCCTGCAAAATAACAGGACTTTTGACCGCAACATACAAATTTGATCCTTTAATTAAATATGGAATTGAAAGATCTTTAAACTTTTTTCCCGCAATATCACTCCAGAAAGAAAAAACAGTCGATTGTTTTATAACTTCTTGCATTTTATCTTTTTTTAAATTATCTGCAAACACTGAAGCTTCAATTAAAGAACCTATTGTTTTTGTTTCATTATTTCTCTGCATAAAAACCCAAAAAACCGCCCTACAAAGGGCGGTTAAACAACTAAACCAAAACAGCAGAAGCTTTTTTTGCTAAAACATCCGCCATCTGCGTTTCTTCCCATGGAATTAAAAAATCTTCCCTTCCGACATGTCCATATGCTGCAAGTTTTTGATAAAATTTACCACCATTTTTTGCAGGCAAATTCCTCAAATCAAATTGTTTTATTATAGCAGCAGGTCTCAAATCAAAAGTTTCAACCACAATATCAGACAAAATCTCATCGGCGATTTTACCTGTTCCAAAAGTATCAACCAAAACAGAAACAGGTTGAGCACGTCCAATTGCGTATGCTAACTCAATTTCACATTTTTCCGCCAAACCTGCTTTTACTATATTTTTAGCGACCCAACGAGCAGCATAAGCAGCAGAACGGTCAACTTTAGTAGGATCTTTACCAGAAAATGCACCGCCACCATGACGCGCGTATCCGCCATAAGTATCAACAATAATTTTTCTGCCAGTTAAACCTGCGTCACCCTGAGGACCACCAATAACAAATCTTCCTGAAGGATTAATCAAATACTTTGTTGTTTCATCCGGCTTAATTTCATAATTATCAAAAACAGGTTTAATAACAAGATTAATCATATCCTCTCTTATTATTTCTTGAATTTTCTGATTATCTTTAATTCCTCTTATTTCGGGATCATGTTGTGTCGAGATAACTATTGTATCAATCCTTTTTGGCTTGCCATTTTCATATTCAACAGTAACCTGACTTTTACCGTCAGGTCTCAAATAATCGAGTAATTTTTGTTTTCTTACTTGGGACAATCTATATGCAAGCTTGTGAGCCAATGAAATCGGAAGTGGCATAAGTTCTTTTGTTTCAGAACATGCATAACCAAACATAATACCTTGATCACCAGCACCAATATCCAAAGTCTCATCTTTTGAAGTATCAGCATTATCTAAGCGAGTTTCCAAAGCCTTATTAACTCCACCTGCAATATCTGTAGATTGCTCATCAATCGAAGTTAAAACTGCACAAGTTTTATAATCAAATCCGCCGCCTTCTTCACCATTATATCCTATAGATTTAATTGTATTTCTGACGATCGAAGGAATATCAACATAACAACTGGATGTAATTTCACCGCAAACTAAAGCCATACCTGTTGTAACAGTTGTTTCGGCTGCAACTCTCGATTTTGGATCTTTTGTTAAAAATTCATCCAAAATAGCATCCGAAATCTGATCACAAACTTTATCAGGATGCCCCTCAGTAACCGACTCAGATGTAAACAAAAAATTTTTTAGTGTCATTTTTTTCTCCTTAATTTATCTATACCGGTAAGGTTTTTAATTCCGACCCGGCAATAACATTGTATTCAAAATTATATTACAAATAAAAAATAAAAAATAAATTTAACATTTCTTAAAACAACAAAAAACTTTCTTTTTGAGTTTTATTAATAATGTATTCCAAAAGAGAGAAAAAATGCATATAATCAGTCCGCTTAATCAAGCAATAATTCAAAGAAAACAAATAAAAAACATTAATTCTAAGAATAATAATCAAACCCAACAAACAGAACTAAATATAACAACAAATAATATTAATTCCTTAAATAAAAATATAAATCCAATTGAAAAAACAAAAAACAATAAAAATTTTATAATTGCAGTTCTTATTGGTTTAACTTTAACTGCAATCGGACTGATTATCGCATATAAGAAAGGAATATTTGAAAAATCATTCTCAAAAAATAAAAATAAAGAAATAAACCATAATTTTAACCCTAACACACCAAAAAAAAATAATATTAATAAAATTCTGGGTGAAAGTCAAAAACAATACAATGATGTTATGAGTTTAATTGAAGAAGGAAGAAAAAATAATTTTCAAAACATAACAGACAATTCAGGCAATTTAATAATAAGATTTATAAATAGCAAAGAAAACACCTCAAATAAAATAATGGAAGAATTTAATAAAGGCAAAACAACGAGAATTACAAACTTTACACAAACACAAGATAATACATTCGAAATTTTATCTATAGCACAATATCCGAGAATAAATAGAAATAACACAGGGAAAATAAGAAGATTGTTTAAGTTTTTTAATGGCAGATTACAAGAATATCAGGAAGGTATTAAAATTAAAAATAATCAAATCAAAACAGTAACAAATACATACAAAATTGACAAAAATCAACAACTCGTACACTATAAAAAAACAAACTAAATTTATACAAAAAATATTTTAGAATTTTTACACTAAGCACAATATTAATGAAAGGAATAAATATGATAAACAAAGTAAGCTCTGTAAATCAAAACGTAATTTCAAGCAATAAATTAAGCAAATTTAAAACAAATACAATTTCAAACAATGCACCTTTAAAAACAAATGAAATAAATTTTACAGATAACACAACCATAATAGACACACTTGCCTATGAAATCAAAAAAGGAATAAGCTTTAAAGGAAGAATTCAACGAAGCGAAGAAGAAATTTTAAGTGAAAGTAGACAAATTCAACAACGTGGGGAAGAAATTTTAAATGAAAGTAGTAAAGTTCAACAACAGGGAAAAAAAATTTTAAGCAAAAGTAGACAAATTCAACAACGTGGGGAAGAAATTATAAATGAAAGTAAAAACCAATACAAAGATGCTATGGCAATTTTAGAAGAAGCAAGAGAAAAAGGCTTTAGCGATGTAGTCGATGAATCAGGAAAAATCACAATAAGTTTCAATGATACGGGTCTGGAAACAACAGAAAAAATAATGGACGAATGGGACGGAGACAAAATTACAAGAAGAACAGAATTTGATTCAGATACTCTTGAAATAAAAGGAATATATAAAGACTTTAATATAGATTCTGACGGAACTGAAAGCTTTGCAGAAGGCTATTTATATGCCAATGGTGAACTTGATAAATTTTTCAAAGACTATAAATCAACCGCAGACGGAGCTAAAAGCTGGGCAGAAAAATATAGCTACTACAATAATACACTTAACAATTATACAAAAAACTACACATTAAATTCTGACAAAACAGAAAACTCAGCAGAAAACTATTTATATTGTGATAATAAGCCTTATAGATTTACCAAGGGCTATAAATCAACCGCAGACGGAGCTGAAAGCTGGGCAGAAAAATACCAATACTATAACGATAAGCTCATTAACTATACAAAAAACTATACATTAGGTTTTAACATAATAAAAAGCTGGGCGGAAAGCTATTTATATTACAATGGTGAACTAGATGAATTTATTAAAGATTATAAATTAAGCACAGACGGAACCAAAAGCTTTGCAGAAAAATTTATCCGCAACGAAGCGGGCGAATTAGTTAAAATTAAACCAGAAAATTAAGTAACAATAGGCAAAATGATAATTGCAAAACTTAACATTAATTTATAATAGCGTATTTATTAGCAAAAAAAATATTTTAGGATTTTTACACTAAGCACAATATTAACGAAAGGATAAATAATGATAAATGGAATAAGTCCTGCAAATCGAAACGTGATTTCAAATCAAAGACCAAATAACAACCAAAACAACCCTAAAACAAAACTGACAGAAACAAGTATAGATAATCCAATGTCTTTAGAAAAAACTAATGACAAAAGCTTTTTAGATAAAATAAAAGCTAATAAAAAACTTTTAATTGCAGGAGCAGTTGGATTAGTTGCCATAACAGGCGCACTTATATATGGAATTAAAAAGGGAATAATTTTTAAAGGAAAAATTAAAGAAAAAACTAATGAAATTTTAACTGAAAGTGAAAAAGTTAAACAACAGGGAGAAGTAGTCTTAAGTGAAAGTGAAAAAGTTAAACAACGTGGGGAAGAAATTCTAAGTGAAAGTGAAAAAATTAAACAACAGGGAGAAAAAATAGCAAACAGGGCACAAGAACAATATAAAGAGGTTATGGCAATTTTAGAAGAAGCAAGAGAAAAAGGTTTTAGCGATGTAGTCGATGAATCAGGAAGAACTATAAGAAGATTTAGTAGCGAAAATTCAGAGACAACAAAAAAAATAATGGATGAATTAGATGGAGACAAAATTGTAAGAAGAACAGAATTTGATTCAGATACTCTTGAAATAGAAAATATATATAAAAACTTCAACATAGATTCTAACGGAACTAAAAGCTGGGCAGAAGGCTATTTATATGCCGATGGTGAACTTGATGAATTTTTCAAAGATTATAAATCAACCGCAGACGGAGCTAAAAGCTGGGCAGAAAACTATAGCTACTACAATAATACACTTTTTAGTTATACTAAAGACTATAAATCAACTGCAGACGGAACTGAAAGCTGGGCAGAAAGATATTTATATAGTAATGGTAAGCTTAATGAATTTACCAAAGATTATAAATCAACCGCAGACGGAACTAAAAGCTGGGCAGAAATATATTCCTATAGTAATGGTGGACTAGATAAATTTTTCAAAGATAGTAAATTAACCGCAGACGGAACTGTAAGCTTGGCAGAAGGCTATTCCTATAGTAATGGTAAACTTGATGAATTTTTCAAAGATTATAAATTAACCGCAGACGGAGCTCAAAGCTGGGCAGAAAGTTTTATCCGCAACGAAGCGGGCGAATTAGTTAAAATGGAACCAGAAATCGAATAATAGACTTCATAAAACAAAAATCTTCCTTGGAAAATGCTTAAAATCCAAGGAAGATTTTTAAATATAAAAAATTTAAATACAATTTAAACCCTTAACACAAAAAAATTAGTTAAAATTTCATGTTTATTTTATAATAAAGCTACATTAATAATTAAACGAGAGGGAGAATATGGAATTAACATATAAAAAACAAGGTTGTACGGAATTAAACGAATCCGATATCGGAAAAACGGCACTTTTAGCAGGATGGGCAAGCACAATCCGTGATTTAGGCGGAATAATTTTTGTTGAATTAAGAGATAAAACAGGACTTTTTCAACTTGTTGCAGATCCAACCATAAACCCTGAAGTGCATAAAATTTTATCAAAAATAAAACCAGAATATGTTATTCAAGTTGAAGGTGAAATTACAAAAAGACCTGATGACACCATAAACAATAAACTTAAAACAGGCACAATCGAAATGTATCCAGAATCAGTTAATGTTTTATCTATTGCTCAAACTCTCCCTTTTGTTTTGGATGATGATAACGTGTCTGAAGATGTACGCTTAAAATATCGATATTTGGATTTAAGACGCGAAAAAATGATGAATAATTTTCAACTTCGTCATAAAATTGTAACAGCCATAAGAAATTACCTTAATAACCTTGATTTTATGGAAGTGGAAACCCCTATCTTGATTAAAGCGACCCCCGAAGGAGCAAGAGATTACTTAGTCCCCTCAAGAATCCACGACGGAAAATTTTATGCACTGCCTCAATCGCCTCAAATTTTTAAACAACTTTTAATGGTTGCAGGTTTTGAAAAATATTATCAAATAGCAAAATGTTTCAGAGATGAAGACTTAAGGGCAGATAGACAACCTGAATTTACTCAAGTTGACATGGAAATGTCTTTTGTAAATCAAGATGACGTTATAAAAATTACAGAAGGACTAATCGAAAGTGCATTTGCTGCAGCAGGAGTTGAAGTTAAAGCTCCTTTTAAAAGAATTACATACAAAGAAGCAATGGACAGATTTGGTTCAGATAAACCGGACACACGCTTTGGTTTGGAACTTTTTGATGTAAGCGATATTATGCAAGCGTCAACTTTTGAAGCATTTAAAGCAGTCATCAATAACGGCGGAACAGTAAGAGCAATTAAAATCCCCGAAATTGCAGGGTATTCAAGAAAAGAAATGGATGATATAAGGAATCTTGCGATTTCATTCGGGGCAAAAGGTCTTGCTTGGATAACATATATGGAAGACGGCACAGTTAAATCACCTGTTTTAAAATTCTTAAATGAAGATCAAATTAAAGAAATTCAATCAAGAGCAGAAGCTCAAAACGGCGATATTGTATTTTTTGTTGCAGATTATCCGCAAATTGTATTTGATGTACTTGGAAGATTCAGATTATATTTTGGTGAAAAGCTCAATTTGATAGATAAATCAAAACACGATCTACTTTGGGTTGTGGACTTCCCATTATTTGAATACAGTTTTGAAGATAACACATATAAATCTATGCACCATCCGTTCACAATGCCTGCCATAGAAGACATAGATAAACTCGAAAATGATAAAGGCAATGTCAAATCAATAGCATACGATATAATCTACAACGGAAATGAACTTGGTGGCGGCTCAATAAGAATTCATGATGCCGAAATTCAAAGAAAAGTATTCCATGCTCTTGGTTTAACTCAAGAAGAAATAAATGAAAAATTTGAATTTATGATTGATGCATTCAAATACGGAACACCTCCCCATGGTGGCCTTGCAATAGGGTTGGACAGGCTTGTTGCGCTCTTACTGAGAGCTAATTCAATCAGAGAAGTCATTGCGTTTCCTAAAAATTCTGCTGCAAAAGATTTAATGACAAATGCCCCATCCGCAGCTTCAGAAGAACAACTAAGAGAACTACATTTAAAATTAAGAAATTTACCTAAGGTATAAAAATGTTAAATAACAAAAAAATAATTGTAGTAATGCCTGCGTACAATGCGCAGGCTACTTTAGAAAAAACTTATAGTGAAATTCCAAAAGAATTTGTTGACGAAATTATTTTAGTCGATGATTTTTCAAAAGACAAAACTGTTGAAATATCAAAACGACTGGGAATTAAAACCTTTTGCCACAACAAAAATCTTGGCTATGGCGCAAATCAAAAAACTTGTTACAATAAAGCCCTTGAAAACAAAGCCGATATTATAATCATGCTCCATCCGGACTACCAATATAATCCAAAATTGATACCGGCTATGGCATCAATGATAGCATATAATAACTATGATTTTGTTATCGCCTCAAGGTTTCTAGCAGGCAGTGCAAAAAAAAGTAAAATGCCTCGCTATAAATATTTTGCAAATAAATTCTTAACATCTTTTCAAAACTTACTTTTAAATAAAGATTTATCGGAATATCACAGTGGATATAGAGCATTTAGTTCGGAAATACTTAAAAAAATTGACTACAATTCTTTAAGTAACGATTTTATATTTGATAATGAACTTATAGCATTAATTTGCTATAACAATTTTTCAATAGGCGAAATATCAACTCCTGCAAGATATTTTAATGAAGCAAGTTCTATTAACTTTAAAAACTCCTGCAAATACGGATTAGGAGTTATTCATACTAATATAAAATACTTTTTCAAAAATAATATTTCACAAAAATAAAATATTATATGTTAGTTGCCAAACTAGGTGCAATAATTATGAATTTTCTAACTAATTCTCTATCCCACTGAATTCCTGCACCCATTTTTAAAATTTCACAAGCTTTATGAACCGATAAGCCTTTTCTATAAGGCCTATCAGAAATTAAGGCATGATAAGCATCGGCAATCGCAACAATTCTTGCCGACAAAGGAATATCATCGCCCTTTAAACCGGAAGGGTAACCTGAGCCATCTATATGTTCGTGATGATATTTTACCATAGGAATTAAATCATGTAATGATTTATTAGGTTTTAAAACTTTATCAGCACCAATTATAGGATGCTGCTTCATAATTTTCCATTCATCGTCTGAAAGCATGTCTGGTTTTCTTAAAACATGTTCAGGTATGCCAATTTTTCCTATATCATGCAAAAGCGCACCTAATTTAATCCGTTCAACTTCACTTGTAGGCAAATTAAAGGCTCTCGCAAGAGCTTCGGCATATCGAGATACTGCTGCAGAATGACCCTTTGTATACGTATCTTTAGCATCGATTGCAGCTGCCAGAGAGGAAACCACATCCAATAAATGTTCACTTGAAACAATTTTTTCACTATGAAACTGATTAATTAGCTCTTCTTCAATATTTACACCTACTGAAGCATGTTTTTTTGTCAGAACCTGAGCAAAACATTTTAATGCCTCATCATCCCAAAAGTTAAAATCATTAGTTGCAACAATGGTGGATTGACCTGTTTCGCTTCTTTTACTTTTTGAGATGTATAAAGCTTGTTCTGCTAATATTGTCAACTTTTCCTGTTTATTTGTAGCATCTGGAAAAATAGAAATTCCACATGAAAATTTTAATTGACCCAAATCATCAAACATAGTACAAGAAAGGTTATACAACAAATACTCGCACACATACTTTGCTTCTTCAATATTTGTATCGGGCATAATAATTCCAACTTTATCACCGCCATATCTACCCAATATATCAGTATTTCTTACATTCTTTTTAATTTTTTTTGCCACTTCTTTAATAATTTCATCACCTTTAGCATGTCCTAATTCATTATTTATTTCAGAAATATTAGCAATATCAATAATGCAAAAAGCCAATTTTTTGTCATAATTGCTGCATTGTGTAATCTCAAAAGCTAAATCTTCCTGAAGTTTTTTATGATTAGAAAGACCTGTTAAAGAATCAGTATCTGTATTTCTATCCACCAAATCCGACAAAATAAGGTTTTTATAGAACATAGCAACATAATTTGCAATTAATTTATAAAATTCAAAATATTGATTAGCGCCATTATCCGCAAATATTATAACTCCCTCACATTCGCCAAAAGCAACCAATGGAATAACATGTGTAGCAACATTATCAAGATAATTAAACTTTAAATATTCACAATCAGTTGTCAGTATAATCTGTTTATTTTTAAAGGCTTTAACAATAATATTTTCGTTATCAGAAATCATTACTTTTGAATTATAGGATGAACCAGTTTTATCAATTAATTTTAAATTGATGTAATTAGAATTATGATTATAAATTCCAAGAGCTAAAAAATTAAGATTTAATTTGGAGCATATATTAGCATAAATAGAATGAAACAAGTGCACTATATCACTTTGATTAGAAAAAGAATGATTTATAGCATTAATTAATTCAAAATAATTTATATCATTAACCTTGCAATATGAGTTCGTATAGCCTCCAAACAGCCTATTTGCAGAAGTTCTGGCATTAAGTGGCATAATTTTGGGTTTATCAATGGGGTTTGAAATTTTTTGATTAATCAAACCATCCGGAACAAAAGAATTTGAATTTTCTTCTTTTATATTATTAAAATCCATTTCAACCTTTCACTATTCAACAATATTCTTAAGTGCACTAAATAAAAAAAATGCTCAAACATCAGAAAATTATAACATATCTTTACAATTCCATAAACATGTAAAAACTTGAAAATGGACTATAAATTTACTTCGATTAACTTAAAAGAACTTTTATGCCCAGACGAAATAGAAATTTTACTCTTAGGAATATCTAACGCATTTGAAAAAAATTCTATAACAGCCTTATTTGCACGACCCTCTATAGCTTTTTCTCTAATTTTTACTTTTATAAATTCGTTCGTGAACTCTGCATTAATATCTTTAGAAGACGGAATAACCTTGATTTTAAACTTTGCAGTCTTATTTTCAAAAATAAAATTTCTTAGTTCGTCAAAACTCTTAAACGCCATAACAAGCAACCAAATAATAAATACAACAAATAATATACACTAAAAACAAGATAAGTTGTATAATGTAAAAATGGATTATCAAGAAAAATTTGATGAAATTAAAGAACAATTAATAAAACAAAAGAGAAGCAAGGAAGATATTGAACAAATCGAACTTGCATATAACTGGGCAAAGGAACTTCATAACGGACAATATCGAATTTCACAAGAACCGTACATAGTGCATCCTGTTGAAGTTGCAAAAATTTTAGTTGACTTAAAGCTAGATAAAAACACTATAATTGCAGCTTTTTTACATGATGTCCTTGAAGATACCGAAACAACAGCCGAACAAATGCAAGAAAAATTTGGCTTAGATGTTGTTAATCTGGTTCAAGGAGTAACAAAATTAGGAAAATATCAATTTAAATCAAAAGAAGAACGCCAAGCAGAAAATTTTAGAAGAATGTTCATCGCAATGGCTCAAGACATTAGAATAGTAATCTTAAAGCTTGCAGACAGACTTCATAACATGCGCACTCTTTCTTTTATGGCATCAACAAAACAAAAAAAAATTGCACAAGAAACGCTCGATATATTTGCACCTCTTGCAAACCGATTAGGGATGGGAAAAATAAAAGCAGAGCTTGAAGACCTATCTTTAAGATACTTATACCCCGAAAAATATTATGAAATAGCAAAGCTTGTAGCAGAAACAAAAGCTATGAGAGACTCAACAGTTAACTCATTAATTGAAATAATAAAGAAAGAACTTGAAAAACATAAAATCAAAGCAACAATAAAAGGCAGAGCAAAACATTACTATAGCATTTACAACAAAATGAAACGCCTAAATGTAACTTTTGACCAATTATATGATATTACCGCAGTAAGAGTAATAGTTGATACAGAAGCAGAGTGTTATCAAGTATTAGGAATAATCCATCAACTTTTTAAACCAATTCCAGGAAGGTTTAAAGACTACATTGCAATGCCAAAAGGAAATTTATATCGCTCATTACACACATCAGTAATAGGTGCTAAAAATAAACCTGTTGAAATTCAAATTAGAACTCATAAAATGCATGAAGTAGCAGAATATGGGGTTGCAGCACATTGGAGATATAAGGAATCTGGTTCCATTAAAGCAAATAATAAACAAGATATGCAATTTTCTTGGATGAGAAAGGTAATGGAACTTGACAAAGATTCAACGGACGCAAAAGATTTTGTAGAAAGTGTTAAATTTGATTTATTCACGAACCAAGTATTTGTATTTACTCCAAACGGAGATGTATTTGACTTGCCGCAAAATTCAACACCTGTTGATTTTGCATACAGAATCCACACTGAAGTTGGTCACAGAACAGTAGGTGCCCTAATCAACGGTAGAATTGCTCAACTTGATACAAAATTAAAAAATGGCGACATTGTTGAAATTTTAACTTCAAAACAATTTATGCCAAAAATTGATTGGCTTAATTTTGTCGTAACAAAAAACGCTAGTTCAAAGATAAGACAATGGTTTAAAAAATTCAACAGAGAAGATAATATACAACTTGGAAAAACAAATCTTGAAATAGAACTCACAAAAGCCTGTTTTGATGAATTTTCAAAAGCGGGACTCATTGAAAAAGCTGCAAAGGAAATGAATTACAAATCAGCAGAAGACCTATATGCGGCAATAGGCTACGGCGAAACCACAATCCATAAAGTCCTAAATACTCTCAAAAAATATGAAACTCCAAAAACCAATGAAGAACTTGCAGCAAGTCAAGGACAAAACCTGCAAACAAGAAAACCAAAAACCAAAAAAAATGATATAATAGGACTTGAAGGTCTTTTATGGTCACTTGCAAAATGTTGCTCACCAATACCTGGTGAGCCCATCATAGGAGTAGTTACACGTTCAAAAGGCGTAAGTGTTCACAGGCTAGACTGCAAATGCTTATACAACATTGAACCTGAAAGAATGATTGATATTCAATGGGCAGAAAACACCACTAAATCAACATATATGGCTCACATTAGAATAGAATGTCTTGACAGAGTTGGCATCTTAAGGGATGTGCTTATGAAAACAGGGGATTTGGGAATTAATATAATATACTCAAATACATACCTTAAAGGCAGAAAATTTGGAATAATTGACCTTGGTTTTGAACTCGACAACATTGAAACTCTCAAAAAAGTTATACTTGCAATTCAATCAATAAATGATGTTTATTCTGTCCGAAGACTTCAACAAAAAGAAAATTTAAATCAGCCAAAAAGCTCAAAGAAAAAAACAAAACATAAAAATAACACGAACAAGGAAACAAAAAATTAAATGAAAATTTTTCATGAAATAACCGAGGATAAAAAAAAGCTCGCCCTTGCATTGGGGTTTTTTGACGGTATTCATATAGGACACAAAAAAATATTAACCACATTGGTTCAACAAGCAAAATTAAAGGGTGTTCCTTCCGCCGTCATAACATTTGATGATAATCCGGCAAATTATTTCAGCAATGAAAAAATTCCCGCTATACAAAGTTTTAAAGATAAAGAATTAATAATGGGCTCACTTGGGATAGATTATCTTTATGAATTAAATTTTGAAAAATACAAAGATTTAAATGCACACGAATATTTAACAAACATAATAGTAAAAAATTTTGAACCAGAAATTATAGTTGTAGGCTATAATCATACATTTGGAAAAGAAAAAAGCGGAAACCCAGAATTTTTAAAAGATTATTCAACAAATTACAATTATGAATGTATCGTTGTTCCGGAGTACAAATATAAAGACAAAGAAAAAGTGAGCTCAACCGAAATCAGAAAAAGAATTTTATACGGACATTTAAACGCAGTGCATGCGCTTTTAGGAAGATATTTTTCAGTAAGAAATTCTGTCATAAAAGGTGATAAAACTGCAACAATGCTAGGTTACCCTACGGCAAACCTTGTTTGGCCAAACAGCATGATAAAACTACCCTATGGCGTATATTACGGGTTTGTTCAGGCAGAATCCAAAATGAACCCCGCTTTAATCTCTTGGGGAACAAAACCAACACTTACAGACGGTTCAAACGAAGTACTGGAAGCACATTTATATGATTTTAGCGAAAATATATACGGAAAAATTATAAATGTTGTTTTTGTAAAAAAAGTAAGGGACGAAGAAAATTTTGGAAACATTAGAGTCCTAAAAACTCAACTCCAAAAAGATTATAGCGCATTTGAAAAATGGGCAAGATTAATGAAATAAATTTGCCAAAAACAATACAGTAAAAATATAATTTAAAAACATAAAATATAAAGTTTTTTTCAAGCTAACCATATTTTCGATAATAATTTTAAATATAAAAAATTAAAACTAGCTTGTAGGATATGTTATTTTTATTAATAAAAATTAATTTTCTATTTACTTTTTTCATACAACATGTTATTGTCTTTCTGCATTAACGACTCTCTATTGTTAAGAAATTAAAATTTTTTTTAAAAAAATGTCAAAAAAATATATTTACATGTTTTTAACCATTTGTGTTCCAAAGGAGGAAAAGGCTTAGTGAAAATTTCAGCCACAAACAATATTAACATTAAACAAAATAAAAGCCTTAATTACAAAAATAACATACCATTCAAAGGAGGGGTTGATTGTCTTGTCAATTTTTGGCAATTTGTTGATAATGGCGGAAGGGCGCTTCAATTCACAGTAGAAGATATGTTTGGAACAAATTTTCCAAGAACATATAAAGGAGCAATGGCAGGATATAAATACACAGGTAAAATCAACGTTCCAGCACTATTGCAAGAAGCAATTAGAGAATTTTTAACCGGACCAATAATGTGCATAACACCTGTTGCCGTTTTGGCAATGGCTAAAAAATCAGGTAAAACCGTAAACACTCACATCGAAAACATTGAAAACTTATCATACTTAATGAAACAAGCAGTTCAATCAAAAAACTCTATAGGTCAAGATGATTTCTTAAGAACAGTAATTAAAGATTTAATTACCAAAACATCTGCCAAAGAAGCTAATTCAGAAGATGTAGAAGAATTATTAAAAGCAATAAACAAATACGTAAATGAAGCAAATATCTTAAACAACAAAGAATTGCTTAAAAAGACAGGCAAAAAAACTGCAAAGGCAAATATAGCAACAGCTATGGAAAATCTCCAAAATGTCTTTGAAAGTATAATCAAAAGAACAAAAGAAAATTATAAAAATACAGACTTCACGCAAGTCAAATATACAATCAATGAATCAGGTAAACAAGGTTCAACCAGCTTTAAAAATTATATCGAATATATTAACTCATATATACAAGATTTCACCAAAAGATATAGCAAAGATGGCATTATAAATGCTACTCAAGATAATATCTCAAAATTTAAATCATCGTTCATGGGAAAACGCATTCTCACTTTTGCTTCTATGTTTGCAATTACTGGCATACTGATGTCTTTTATACCAAAAGTATACACTTTAGCATCTGGCAGAATAAATCCAAATGCAACTGCAATATACAAAGAAGCAGACAAAAATAAACAAGAAAATGAAATAAACAAAAACAAACAAGAAAATGAGGTAAAAAGTGATAGCGCTAAATAAATTATCCTCAAACTCCTTTGCTCAAAGCATTACAAGAAAAGCAGATTCTATTTGTACAACAGTAGGAAATAAACTAGCAAGCTCATTAAACAAAACTCCCAATAAAGACAAATTTATCTCAAAATTCTTAAGGGCAGTTGAACCCACTGGTGCAAATAATTCTTTCATAACACTCGCTACTTTGATGGTTGGAACAGTCATAATACCCAGAGTAATGACTGCCTCAAAAAGAAATCCAAACAACAAAGAAGCAACAAAAGATGAAATAAAAGAAATTCTATTTAGAGATTGTCAAACAGTTTTAATAATATTATTTGCGCTTAAATCTGCCAATTCTATAATTGCAAACATAGCAACAAAACTAAAAGGCTTACCAATGATAAATAAGCCATACAAAAAAGTATTCGATAGTACAGAAAAAGGATTAAAAGGACTTAAAGAAAAATCCGGTGAATTTTTAAAACATCCTATTCAAAAATTAAAAACAATAGGAAAAAATATTCTAGACACCATTCATCCTACAAATGGGGTTGTTGCACTTAATAATGATGAATTCATTTCGAAATATTCAGGCTATTCTTCAGTTGAAGAAATAGAAAAAATAATTGATTCGCTCCCTTCACAAGGTGGAGACAGAAACAAAGTCTTTAATATGATTATGGATTCTATCATTCAAGAACAAAAAGTACTTCTTGAAGGAGACAAAAAAACTAAAGGCCTCATTAAAATGTCTATAGAAACCGCAAATCAAGGCGGTTCAACAACTGAAGCTGTACAAGAACAAATAAACAATGCAAGAGCAATAAAAGAAACCTTTGAAACAATCAGAAAAGAAGGCTATGAAGCATTTAAAAATAAGCAGCTTGATCAAAGAACAAAAAATATCCTAATTCAATTCTTTAAAGACAAAGACAACACTCTTGTAAAAGAAGCAAAAAGACTCACTGCAATATTAAAAACAATGGCTCTTGCAGTTGAGACAATATACCTTGGTTTTGGTTTACCTGCTTTAAATCAAAAGAGACTAGAGCGAAAATATCTTAAAGATAACCCTGATTTTACCCATAAACACAAAGGTAACAAATCAGACCACACTGAAATTATAAAAAAAATTGTGAAACCACATGAAATAAAACTATTCCAGCAATTCATGGAATAATTGATAAGTGACCATTTTAATTTGTCTTAAATTAACAATTAGTATAGAATTAAGAAAAGGAGAAAAAATGATCACTACAATATTAACAACAATTATTAATTGGATTCAAAATGTTATAGTAGAAATGGGACCTTGGGGTATAGCTCTTTTAATGGCTATAGAGTCTTGTAATATTCCTTTACCATCCGAAGCAATACTACCTTTTGCTGGGTATATGGTAACTAAAGGTGCTTTTTCAATTCATACAGCCGCATTATACGGCGCCATAGGTTGCGTATTAGGTTCAATACCATCATATTATCTAGGGTATTTTGGCGGAAGAAAATTCATTGAAAAATACGGAAAATATTTTCTAATTTCCCATCATGACCTTGAAATTGCAGATAAATGGGTTGAAAAATATGGCGACTGGTCTTTTTTTATATGCAGAATGTTGCCTGTTGTCAGAACTTTTATATCGCTACCTGCGGGAATACTTAAAGCTAAAAAAAGATTTTTCTTTACTTTTACATTTTTTGGCTCACTGATATGGAGTTATTTGTTAATATATGCTGGAGTTAAACTTGGAGAAAACACGCAAACACTAAAGCACATTTGGCATAAATTTGATGCTCTAATTATAATTATATGTTTAATTCTAGGTTGCATATATATTTGGCACCATTTCAAAAATCTAAAAAATTCATAAAAGTAAATATTTCTTAAAAATCGCTAAAGTACCAAACACATTATGTCGAAAACATAAAAAAAGGTGTGGTATATGGCTGGATTTGATATTGAAAATTTAAAAGAGCAACAATTTGAAGCACTAAAAAGATTACAAAACGGTACAAAAAAGCCTACAGAAATTTTTGACACAAAAATTGAGCTTGACTCAAATATATTTGAAGATTCTATTGAAAGCTTAAATAAATCAGATGATACTTCAATACAAATTTTAAACCAGCAACTGCAAAATTCTGGATATAACATTGAAGATATCTATACAATTCTTGACACCAACCAAGACGGAAAATTAGACTACAATGAAATAAACTATCTAAAAGAATTTAACAAAGATGAAAAATTTACAAGTGATGATTTTGAAAAATTTATTGAAGAAGCAACGTCTACAGAAATTCAAGAAGCAATTTTAAATATTGAATTGGAAAATATATCCGTTCAACAATTAAATGAAATGGCAGAAAAATACACTCAAAGAACCAACTTGACTTTACAAGATTACGAACAAATAATAGCAATAAATCAAATAGAAAATATTTTTGGTGACGCATACACACAATATTTGAATCAAAATAGCTCCGAAGGCTTTATTGATAATACATATAACTATCTTAAAGATTTATTTGACCTTGGAATAACAAGAGAAATGGTTGAAAATGAATTCAATAGCCATTTCAATACAATTAAAGCCCTTAGTTCTTTTGTCGATCGAGACTACGCAACAACAAACGAGGTTTTAAAAGAAGAATTCATAAGAAAAGTCAATCAAGAAAGCAATGGCAATATTATAGAACAATTTTATACATTTGTTGAATATTACGAAGATGAAGATACTGCTATTGAAAAATTTAACGAATTTACATCAAAATCAAGAGAAGAAAACACCCCTGAAATATCAATATCCAAATCAGAAAATGGTGAATTATTAATCAATATAGGAGAAAGTGAACCACAAAAACTAGATGATCTTATAGATTTTAGCTCAAATCCACTATTAATTTTTAATTATAAATTAGATGAAGCTAAAATAACAGATGAAAATTACTTTAATACAACCATTGGAACAGATTTTAATTCCACATATAAATTTCTAAATGGAGTTGAATATAATGCAGAAAATATAGAAGATTTTATACAAAAAAACTATCTGTACACAAGTGCAAATGCCGGATATTACACTGCAATGGAGTTACAAAACAGTTTAAGCGAAAAAAGTCTCGAGGACACATTTGAGCAATTTTTAATTTTAAATGATAATGACACACAAAGTGCAATAGAACAATTTAACAACTACTATAATTCTATTTTGAATGAAGAAGATACTGAAGGTATAATTACAAACCAAATCGGAGAAAATAGCACAATTAGATCAATAAATGCAAGATTAAATGACGAAGGAGAAATTGAATATGTAATCGGAATTGAAGCAAATAATCAAAATGACTACATTTTAGATTATTTAGGAGAATACACAGAAAAAAACGGGCTAAGAGAATTTATATATAATCCTTCTAAACTAGAAGATTTATCTGAAAATCAAAATAATAATGAATTTATACAATATTCTAATTTATCAAATACCTTTGAAAATATTTTTTACCAAATAAATCAAGATGTAAAATTAAATAATATTCTAACGAACAGATTTGAAAAAAGTTTTGAAGAAACGAACGGACTTAGCCTTGAAGAAGTATATGAACAATATTTTGAATCGTATAATCTTGCAATAGGAGACAGTGAATTACAAAATACACTTAGCAATTATATAAATGATATGGATAGCTATGCAGACAAGCTTTCTATGATAATCTCCATGGGTTCAATAGGCTTAAGTTTTATTTTTCCTCCCGCAGGCATTGGTGCTCTAGTTGGAGCAGGAATAGATAACACGATTGATGGTATTAATATATTAACAAATTCAAAAGAAGATGACTGGAAATCATGGTTAGAAGAAACCGCATATGAAGCAGCAATGATTGCAGTCGGTATGGGAATAGGAAAAGCATCTTCACAACTTGGCTCAAAAATAAAAGATTTACTTTTAAACAAAAAAATTAGTTTAAAATCAGCTTCAATAATGGGGACCATAGTAGAAACAGGTGCCGATGTAGGATTAAGCATTGCAACCGATTATATTACAACAGGCGACATTAATTTAAGTGGAAACGGCCTTGCAGGATTATTGGATATTATAAGTGGTATAAGGGGGTATAAAGCAATTGCATCAAGGTACAGTAGCGACGTTAGTATTGAAACAACTAAACCCGATGCACAAGATTTAACACCCGCAAAAGATGTGGCATTTGAAAGCAGTCAAGGAATAGTTGAAACTACAGATATCCAAACAACAAGACCGGATACATTTGATTCAAGCTTAGCAAGTGATATATCTTTTGAAAGCAGTCAAGGAATAGTTGAAACTACAGATATCCAAACAACAAGACCGGATACATTTGATTCAAGCTTAGCAAGTGATATATCTTTTGAAAGCAGTGCAAAAGCAACAAACATTCCGGATACGTATGAATACTATGCAAGAAAAACATTTAATGAAGCATTAGAAAAAGCAAGAAAAAAAGGAATAACAATAACTCCGGAAAAACTTGCAGCAGCAGAAGATATAATTGCAAGAGGAGCAACATACGAACATACACTAGAACTTGCAAGTGAACTTGCTCAAGAGCATGCAAGTGGAACATATACACTTGATACCTTAGAAGAAATAGCAAAATGTTTTGACATAAAAATCAACGGAGATATTTCTAAAAATTCTGATGGCATATATATAGCTCAATCAGGCACAGCTACAATATCCGGCAGGGCAAAAAGTGTTGATTCAACATTTAGCAAGTTAAAAAACAAGATTCTTGAATTTAAAATTGATGCTCCAACAAGCATAGCGGAAGCTAGAGCTGCAGTTGGCGACAGTCAAGGTATAAGAATTGTAATCAACGAAAGCGAATTAACACCCGATACATTATCAAAATTAAACATAGAAGGCTTAAATACTGCAAGTGACCTTGATTTTATGTGCAGATACCTTCAAGGAGACACATCAAATATTCCACAAGACAAAATTACATATTTTCAAGGTATAGAAAATGAAGTTATTGGCGCTCTTGCAGAACTACAAACTCAAGGATTTGTTGACAAACTATGCGAAAGCATAATTAATGAAGATATTATAATAAGTGAAATTAATAATTACTCCGGCGCAAACGGAATTCCATACCTTAGTGCAGGACAAGTAGAACAAATACAAAAAGCATATGAAGTTTTGTACCAAAAAATCTATAATTTTACAAAAAAACACCCCGAAATTAGTCAATATGAAATCAGAGTAGATAGCCACGGAGAAGAATATTTATTTGATTCAATATCACAAAGCGAATTTAAAAGCACAATCCCAACAAAAAGTGCAACCATAACAACAAACGACTCAGGAATAAAAAAGAGCGGATACACAGGAGCACAATTTAATGTAGTAAATTCGTATAACCAACAAACAGAATTGCAATTCAGAAGTTCCGTATTGAATAAAATAGCAGAAACAGAACATATCATTTATGATATAATAAATGACAAAGAAACAGTATCAGATCCAATATATGATGATTTAAAAGAAGTAATCGAAAAAATACGCAACATTGACAAATTAAACAAAAATTCAGACCTATTAAACGAATTTTACAGCTACTACAATGAAATTTACATATCAGGAAGAAAACAAGAACTAGGAATAAACGCAGAATTTCCAAACGTAGAAAGTTACACAGGTCTGTCTTCAAATCTTTCACAAGAAGAGCTATACATAATGAGTCTTGATGGTGTAATGGATTTACATACAAGAGTGGAGAAAATGAAACATGAAAATAAAAAATAACTACACTATAAAAACTAATTTTAAAGGTCAAACTATGGAAAAATCAATGAAAGACATAGCAAAAGAAGCTGCCAATAAATTATACACAAAAAGCAGACTTGAAATTACTCAAGAAGGTAAATTCAACACTATTTATGAATGTTTTGTTGATAAAAATGACAAATACATATTATATGTTTCACCTTCTGCCGACAAAAATTCGCCTGATGAAAGAGTGCTTTCTGTTGCATACGAAATAGAAGAAGAAGAAAACATGATAAGTATGGTATTAAAAAGAGGAAATAAACAAGAAATACTCGATTTCTTGGGAAATGAAAAAAATATACCAAAAATATTAAGCTCAGCAGAATTTGCTTACAAAAAATATCTTAACTCATAAATTTGCCCATTTTTTCTTCAATTTCTTCAAGACTAACTCCCTTAGTCTCTGGAACTATATATTTAACAAACAAAATTGAAATAACACAAATCAAAGCAAACACCAAAAATGTTGCGCATCCACCAACTTTATGCAAAGAAATAGGAAATAGTCCCGTTACTACAAAGTTAAACACAAAATTTGAAAGAATGGCTATGCTCATAGCACTTCCCCGATATCTCAACGGAAAAACCTCGGCAACCAACAACAACCCAACAGGTCCCAGCGACATTGAAAAAGACACAATATATAAAGCACAACAAATAACAGCAAGATACTTAGCAAACATAAAATCGAAACAAAATGTCACAGCTAAAATCAAAAGATTAACAAGCATACCAGATAAACCAATATACAAAAGGGGTTTTCTTCCAATTTTATCAACGAGTACTATTGCAACAAAAGTCATAAGAAAATTAATTAAACCAATAAAAATTGTTGCAAACAAAACATCTTGATTTGAAGAAAAACCTACCATTTTAAATATAGTGGGGGCATAATATATTATTGCGTTTATACCTGTTGCAATTTGAGCAAACATAATACCTATTCCAATTACAAAAGGCATAATTAATTTTTTTTCAAACTTTATTTTTTCACTTTCCTCAAGAGTGTTTTTAATATTACTAATTTCACAATCCACATCCATTTTACTATCTATTCTCTTTAAAACAGATTTTGCTTTTTCAATTTTACCCTTGGTAACATACCAACGAGGAGTATCATGAAAAAATATCATAGCAATAAATAAAATAATTGCAGGAAACGCACCCACAAGAAGCATAATACGCCAATTATCATCTAAATTTGCACAAAAATAATTAGTTAAATACGAAAAGAGTATTCCAAAAGTAATTGCCAGTTGATGAAAAGAAACAATTTCACCTCTTTTTTCCTTAATTGAAATCTCGGATAAATACAAAGGACCGGCAAAACTAACCGCTCCAACCGCACATCCTATCAACATTCTTGATAAAATAAGTTCAATTATATTTTGGGATAAATAACAAAAAACAGAAGCTACAATGAAAACAAAAGCTGTAATTAAAAGGATTTTTTTTCTGCCTATTTTATCAATCAGGGCACCATTAATCAATGCACCGACTACAGCTCCAATTGACACTGAACTTACCAAAAATCCAAGTAAAGAAGGAGTAAGCTCAAAGCTTTGCCCAATATACAACAAAGCACCTGAAATAACTCCTGTATCGTACCCGCTCAACAAACCTCCCAAAGAAGCAGTTAGAGCACAAAAATATAAAAATAAATAATTTCTCATATGTTCATTATACCATTTAATTTACAAATTCACTTTTTTTTATTTTGTGAGACAATATATTTAGACACATGGGTAAATTATGGGGACTAGGTCTGATGTCATATATAAAATTAAACAAAAACAAGTGTAAATCTTGCTATTTATGTATAGATGTCTGCCCTAAAGGTCTTATCAAAAAAAGCAATGAAATAGGAAAAACAGGTGAATTTATCGTTGAATTTGATGATAAAGAAAACCAATGTCTGGGATGTAGTCAATGCGCTATTATGTGTCCTGAAATAGCTATAACGGAAGTTCATAAAGAATGAATACAAAAGAACTTTTAAAAGGTAATATCGCAATAGCAAAAGCAGCACTCAACTGTGGCTGTACGTGTTATTTTGGTTACCCTATTACTCCTCAAACAGAAATTGGAGAATATTTAAGCCTTGAAATGCAAAAAAATAAATTAGCCTATGTGTGTGCAGAATCCGAAATTGCGGCAATAAATATGGCTCTTGGAGCTGCTTCAACAGGAGCAAAAGTTATGACGTCCAGCTCCTCTTGTGCTGTTTCTCTAATGCAAGAAACAATTTCATACGCCTGTTCGGATGAACTTCCCATTGTAATAGTAAACGTCATGAGAGCAGGTCCAGGACAAGGCTATATATTCCCCTCGCAGGGAGACTACAACCAAGCAACAGTTGGTGGAGGAAACGGTGATTATCACACTATTGTATTATCACCAACAAATGTTCAAGAATGCATTGATTTAACATACAAGGCTTTTTATTTAGCACAAAAATACAGAAATCCCGTTATTCTGCTTGCTGATGGATTGTTAGGGCAAATGGCAGAGCCTGCCGAATTAACAGACAACCCCTATCCCCAAATTGACAATTCAAACTGGAGACTCGATGGAGCAAATTCTCGTCCTTCAAGAGAAATACATTCGCTTGAAATAAATCAAAACAAACTTAATCAACACATTATAAATATATATAAAAAATATGAAGCTATTGAAAAAGATGAATGTGATTTTGAAGAATATCTTTGTGAAGATGCACAAATAATTTTTACTGCTTTTGGTTCTCTGGCAAGACATGTTAAATCTGTTTGTAATTATTACAGAAGCAAAGGCATAAAAGTTGGACTCTTTAGACCAAAAACATTATACCCTTTTCCATACAAAAAACTAAATGAATTATCTAAAAAAACTCCTATTTTCATAGATGTTGAAATGAATATGGGGCAAATGTTAAAAGATATAAGATTAGCAATACTATCAAATGCAAGAATATCTTTCATAGGAAAACCTGTTGGAAATTGGCTAAAAGAAGAAGAAATAATAAATGCAACAGATAATATCATAAAGGAACATTATGCAAGTATATAGCGCTCCAAAAACAATAAAAGAAAATTCTGATTTTACATTTTGTCCAGGTTGCGACCATGGACTTGCAATTAAAATCGTTGCGCAAATTATTGATGAACTTAATCTAAAAGAAAATACTATTGCTGTTGCATCATCAGGATGTTCTGTATTTTTATATAACTTTTTGGATGTAGACTGCATAGAATCCCCTCATGGTAGAGCATGTGCCGTTGCAACCGGAGTTAAAAGAGCACATAAAGCCAATGGAGATAATAAATTTGTTTTTACATACCAAGGAGACGGAGATTTTGCGTCAATAGGTCTTAGTGAATCAATGCATAGCGCTCTAAGAGGCGAAAACATAACTGCAATATGTATTAATAACACAAATTACGGGATGACAGGAGGACAGCTCGGTCCCACAACAATTATGGGGCAAATTACAACAACAAGCCAAAACGGCAGAAACAAAGAATATCACGGATTTCCGATAAAAACAGCAGAACAAATAGCTTTATGTGAAGGAACAAGTTTTAGTGCAAGAGTCGCACTATATGATATTAAAAATATTATAAATGCTAAAAATACAATAAAAAAAGCTTTTGAATATCAAATCGAAAATTTAGGTTTTAGTTTTGTTGAAATATTATCAAGCTGTCCGACTAATTGGAAACTATCGCCAAAAGAATCGCATGAGAAAATCAAAAACGAACTTTCCAAAACATTTCCACTGGGCATATTTAAGGACATTAAAAATGATTAGAAATTTTATTATATCAGGATCAGGAGGACAAGGGGTTTTATCAATAGGAACAATTCTAGCTAACATATTTATGTTAAGCAATAAATATGTAAATTTCTGCCCTTGCTATGGCGCCGAAATGAGAGGAGGAGCAGTAAACTGCGAAATAAATGCCTCGGATAATGAACTTTTAACTCTACAAAACAGTGAAGTAGATATAGTTGTTGCCCTCAATCAGACTTCATTTGACAAATTTATTTCAAAAGTTAAAAGAAATGGAACAATAATAGTTAATTCATCCCTTGCAAAAATAAATAAAACTAGAGACGACATAAAATACATATTTGCTCCAATGACTCAAGAAGCGGTAAGACTTGGCAATATAAAAATTGCAAACTCAATCGCCCTTGGTATAATTTCAAAAATCACAGATAATTTTTCAATAGAAAAAGTTAAAGAAGCATACGAAAAAATTTTGAAAAACAAAACCGAACTTATCCAAAAAAATCTTGAAGCATATTTAACCGGATACAACTATCTGCTAGAAAGGCAATAAAATGACAATTAATACAAAAATAATAGCCATAGATTTTGAAGTTGCAAAAAACGTAGTTACAAATGATGATTTAACAAAAATTCTAGACACTTCAGATGATTGGATTACAACAAGAACAGGTATAAAACAAAGAAGAATAATAGATGGAGATGATACATCGACCACTCTTGGAATAAAAGCAGCTCAAAAAACACTTGAAAGAGCCAAAAAGAGAGGCATAAAAACTGAAGATATAGATTTAATAATTGCCGCAGCTTCAGCCCCCGAAGATATATATCCATCAGTCGCTTGTTTAATACAAGCAGCAATAGGAGCAAAAAAAGCCGCTTGTTTTGACATAAAAGCTGCTTGTTCTGGTTTTATATATGCAATGGAAAATGCAAGAGCTTTTATAAAATCAGGCCTATACAAAAATATTCTGATTGTTGCAACAGATGCCACAACAAAATTTACAGACTGGACTGATAGATCAGTTTGTGTCCTTTTTGGAGATGGCGCAGGAGCAATGGTTATTTGTGCAACCGAAGATAAAAAAGATGATATTATAGGCATCAATCTTATCTCCGACGGAGAATGCGGAGATTATATAACTCTAAAAACACAAGGCAAGAATTGTCCGCTTTTAAATGATTTAACAAATCATATTAAACCTTTTATAGAAATGAAAGGAAAAGATGTATACAAATTTGTTATGCACACTATTCCGCCCAAACTTGAAGAATTACTTGAAACAACAAAGACTGATGTAAAAGATATTGATTATTTCATACCACATCAATCAAACCAAAGGATGATTGATGCTCTAGCAGACAGACTCACAATAGACAATTCAAAAGTCATTTCAAATATTGAACACTACGGAAATATGTCAGCGGCCTCAATACCTGTTGCAATAAGAGAATCTATTGACAACGGAAAAATAAAATTACCCGCAAAAATCATGCTTAGTGCTTTTGGTGCAGGCATGACCGGTGCAAATGCAATAATAACACTGGATGAAGAAGTTTAAAATATATAACAAAGGAGTAAACAAAAAGTATGAAAAGAAGAGTCGTAATAACCGGTATGGGATGCGTATCACCTTTTGGAGTTGGTGTCGAGACACTGTGGAATAATTTAAAAAAAGGCGAAAGCGGTATAAGATACCTCAATTTAGATTTAGAAAAACACCTTGTCCATATCGGCGGGCAAGTTCCAGACTTTGATTGTTCAAAATATGTTGACCCTAAAGATGCAAGAAGAATGGATAAATTTATCTTATGTTCGGTTGTAGCTGCAACAGAAGCAATGGAAGATTCAAAACTTAATCTTGAAAAAGAAGATTTAACAAGAATAGGTGTAATTGCAGGCTCTGCAGCAGGCGGGCTTGAAACCATACAAAAAAATCATGAAATAATGCAGACAAGAGGGTACCATAAATGCTCACCATTTATGGTACCTATGATGATAACAAATATGGCGGCGGGTAAAATTTCAATTAAATATGGGCTTAGAGGCATGTCAAAATCCGTTGTAACTGCCTGTGCCACAGGCGCTCACTCCATTGGAGACGCAGCAAGGGCGATACAGTGCAATGATGCAGATATAATGGTTGCAGGTGGAGCCGAAGCCGGCATATGTGATATGGGTATTGGAGCATTCACTTCTGCAAAAACTTTATCAAAAGCAAATGAGGATCCCAAAAAAGCTTCACGCCCCTATGACACAAAAAGAGATGGTTTTATTATGTCAGAAGGAGCAGGAATATTAATTCTTGAAGAAAGAGAACATGCAATTAAACGTGGTGCAAAAATTTATGCAGAACTAGTTGGATATGGGCAATCATCAGATGCTTACGATATGGTAGCACCGGATCCCGAAGGAAACGGCGCTATATTAGCTATGAACCTAGCCCTTAAAGATGCTGGTTTAAAACCCGAAGATATAGATTATATTAATGCCCATGGCACTTCAACACATGTAGGAGACATAGCAGAATCAAAAGCAATAGCAAAAGTTTTTGGAGATAAAACTCAAAATACAAAACTTCTTGTCTCCTCAACAAAATCAATGACAGGGCACATGCTAGGAGGAGCAGGCTCAGTTGAAGCCATAATTGCAATAAAAGCAATGATAGACGGCATTGTACCACCAACAATAAATCTAGATGAACAAGATCCTGAGGTCGCAAATCTGGATTATGTCCCGCATAAAGCACGAAAAAAAGAGATTAACACGGTATTGTCAAACTCATTTGGTTTTGGAGGATGCAATGCAGTTTTAGTGTTTAAAAAATAAAACAAAATAAAGAGAAGACCTCAAAAATTTGAGGTCTTTTTTTAAAAATCTAAATTCCAACTTTAACAAGCACTCCAACCAATATATTCCTTAAAATTGATAAACAAAAAAATGCTACAATAGGAGAAATATCAATCATTCCTATTGGAGGGATAAGTCTCCTAAAGGGAGCTAAAAATATCTCGCTAAACGCCCTCATGGAGCGAAACGGCTCATTATACCAATTAATTTTTGGAAACCATGAAAGCAATATTGTGACAAACAATACTAAAAAAATTAAATCAAAAACTCTTGCAACTGCAACTGCTAAACCCATATCTCACCTTTACCATTTTGCTTGATTATCACAATCACAAGTTTTTGTGTCATCAGTCATTTCAACAATTTTAAATAATAATTTTTGCAATTTTTGAATATTATCACTAAAAACTTTCATAACGGCTTCATGGGAAACTGGCTCACAATCTGCAACCAGACCTGCATCATAATCCGTAATTAAAGATATATTCAAAGGACACATATTTAACTCCTTAACAAGATGAGCTTCAGGATATTGAGTCATATTAATAACTTGCCAACCTTGCTTACTAAAAAAGGCACTTTCGGCTTTTGTACTAAACCTAGGTCCTTGAATAACAACAACCGTTCCTGTCTTATGAATTGAAAAACCTAAGTCACTTGCACAACTTATTGCTATCTCTCTTAATTGAGGACAATAAGGCTCAGCGGCAGAAATATGTTGAATATCATTTTTATCAAAAAAAGTATCACCTCGACCACTAGTCCAGTTAACATACTGATCGCAAAAAACAATATCGCCTGGTTTTACGTCCTTTTGCAATGAGCCTGCTGCACAAGGAGATATAACTCTTTTACAACCAATCTCCTTCATTGCCCAAACGTTTGCTTTATAATTAACTTTATGAGGTGCAATGGAATGATTTCTTCCATGACGTGGCATAAATGCAACTTTTTTATTTGCAATAGTACCAAGCATAATAGCATCTGAAGTCTTGCCATAAGGCGTTTCTAAGTAAACTTCTTGAATATTATCCAAAAATTTATAAAAACCTGAACCGCCAAAAATACCAATACTTGCCAAATCTTTCATGCCAACATACCCCAACCTAAAACAAAAATTTATATCAAACCCATTAATTTTAAATCATTTGCAATTTTCGAATCAAACATGCTTGCATAAGCTAAATCATAACTTATTTCACCTGTATATTGATGAGGTAATTTTTTCTGGCTATAGCTTCCATTACTTTCAAATCTTGTTTTTACGGTGTTTTTATTGTTAACCTTATTAAAACTTCCGCTGTAAGTTAATGGAACAATTCGCATTTATACCTCTTTAAAATTAATCTACACTGTAGGATAATAATAGCACAATATCAGCTCCAAGGCAATAAATAATTAGGCTAGGAAAGAATAAATCTTTGGTTTAATTTTATTAATGCAAACACAACCGATGAACATACAGCAAGATTTAATGATTCAACTTCATTATCCATAAATAATGTTATTTTTTCATCACTCAATTCAACAATTTCATTACTTAACCCATTTGCTTCAGAACCAAAAGCAACAATAAACTTATCAGGAAAATTATAGTCCATAAAATCATTATTTGAATTTACAACAGTTGAAATTAAAACATGAGTTTTTTTAAGTAACTTTATAAAATCCAAATCAACTTTTGCAACGGGAATTTTAAACATATTTTGAGCTGCAGCCCTTATTGTTTTAGGATTATAAATATCAACACAATCATTAATAAGCAAAATTCCATCTATAGAAAATGCGCTTGCAGAACGAATAATTGTACCTAAATTACCAGCATCTTTAATTCCATCAAGCAAAGCAATTTTTTTAAAATTAATAAATTCATCGACAAGTATTTTTGGTTCTTTTATAATTCCTACCATAGAAGACGGGCTTACAACAGATGAAATTTTTTCTAAAATTTTATCATTCACATATATAATTTCTTTTGCTATAACCTTATTTATATAAGGATTATCTTTTTTTAAAAAAATATATTCAAATTCAACCCCATCATTAACTAAACCGATAATCGACTTATCTCCATCAACAAAAATCAACTTTTGTTTTTTTCTGAATTTGGCATTTTGAAGTTTAACTGCAAATTTTACCAATTCATTTTGCACACTTGTAATTTCAATTTCTTTCATCATATATTCCACGTTGCCATAATTCAACAAATTCTTTTTCTTTTACATCAAGAATCTTATAATCTATTAAAATCCCCTCAAAAGGAAATTTTGACAAAGAATGTCTACTGTAGTCAACATCAAAATATACGCAATTTTCTAATCTTACACCAAATTCTACATTATCAGACTTGCCATATAAACCAGGTTCAATCGAATGTACTTGATAAGGTAAAATTATATCATTACTGTTTAAAGACAACCTTGGCGGATTTTGATGAACATTCGTTCCAATTCCATGACCTAAACCATGGTTAAAACAAAATCCTTCATTATTACAACAAGATAAAATATTTCTTGCAATTAAATCAAGTTCCTTAGCGCCAGTTTTCTTTGACAAATAACAATTTATAAATGCCTTTAAAACATAAGTATATATTTTTTTATATATTGTTAAAGGATTTGTGCCAAAATAAAAAGTACGTGTAATATCAGTTGCATAACCATTAGACCAATAACCGCCACAATCAAGAAGAATTATGCTTTCATTTTTTAAAATTTTATTCTTATCATAAGAAGAATAGTGAATTGAAGCAGTATTTTCATTTATAGAAAGTATTGTTTTAAAAGAAGTAGATATAGCACCGGTTTTTAATAATTCTTCTTCAAATATTTTCACTAAATCAAACTCACTCAAGCCAACTTTTAATCTTTTTTTAAAATTAAAAATCGCATTATCCAAATTTTTATAACACTTTTTCAAATATTCAACTTCAGAATCAAATTTTACTGATGAAATTAAAGAAAAACAGTCTTCTTTATCCTCCATAGGTTTTTTAATAGCTAAAAAATTATCCAATGTTACATCTTCGAATTTAATTTCAATTCTGTCATTAATTGAATTAACAAAATTCTTAAATGCAGACAATTTCATATACTTTAAATTTTCAATTTTTTCCGCCTTTGAAGGATTATCAAGAAAAAGAACATTATTAAAATTTTTTAAATCGATATACAATATAGAACGAAAAGCCGAAGAATATAATGTTTGAAAACTTCTTAAATTAGTTAACCAACATATAATATCAGGATTAAAAATAATAAACTTCTGCTTTTTAGGATAAAGCTTTTTTAATTTATTTAATTTACTTTTAAAATCATTCTTGCAAACCTCCTTATCAGCTAAAAAAACAGGGGCACTTTTAATTAAATCGAAATTTTTAATATACTTATCAGGAATTTTATAAGTTCTTAAATCAAAATATTTATCCAACTCCATATAATCTGAAAATTTTATATCTATTGGAATATGCAAAATAGAATTCTTCGGATAATTTTTTTTAAATGCTTCAAAAAAGGTCTCACTCAGAGGCATTTTGTATATATCAATATCAGAAAAAACTTGTTTTTCAACTAAAATATGATACCTTGGATCAACAAATATTTTTATTTTACCATTTTTATCAACAATCGCCTCTGCGCAACTGCCGGAAAAATTAGTCAACAAATTTAAAGCAGATCCTTTAAAAGGAGCGTTAAAATAAGAATCAACAGACTTTAAAAGCAAAAACTCTCCATCATTTAAAATATCTGTATATAATTTTATTTGTTTTTTTCTTTTATTACTATTCATAACCATACAAATCAAAATATAGCAGTAACTATAATTTCACGAACTCTAGGCTTATTATCAAAATCAACCAAAACTATCTGTTGCCAGCTACCCAATTCTAATTTACCGTTAACAACAGGAATTGTTAAAGAATTTCCCAGTAATGTCGAGCGCAAATGTGAATATCCGTTACCGTCATGCCACTTTTTGTCATGTTCATATACCCTATTAATCGGAACTAGTGTATTTAACAACTCAGGTAAATCAACAACAAGCCCCGGTTCATATTCAATAGTAACAACAGAAGCTGTAGATGCAGCAACAAAAACGCTAAGCAATGCGTCCTTAACATCAAAACCCGAAACAATTCCTTGAATTTTTGATGTTATATCAATAATATCATCAAAACCCTTTGTTGAAATTGTAAATTTCTCTATTTTTACACTCATTTCTTAATTATACTCTACTAATACTACATAAACAACGGAGCCAAGGTCAATAACAAAATAGCTAAAAATTTAATCAAACTTTTTATGGTTGGAATAAACAACTCTTTTATTGAATTAAAAACTTCATCATTTTGAATTAACACTGCATACTCATCAGACAAATTGGAGTTTTCATACTCTTTTCTTAAAAACTTCTTAGCACTTCTTGCAATAAAAGATGAACTACCTGCAAAAAATAACAAACAAGAAGAAGACAAAATAGCACCAATAACCAATCCGCCAACGGCCTCAGATTTTAAGTAAAGTGCAATAAAAACAAAAATTATAACTATCAACATAGTATAAAATACAACTTGAATTATAGAATTTAAAGAAGCAATATCAATGCACTTTTCATAATCAGGTCGCATTTCAAACCTTAAAATTTGAGGATAATTTCTAAATTGTTTTTTTGACTCAAAAACGAGTCTCTTAGAAATATTATTAACACCACTTAAAATAAATGCAATATACAAAAAAGGCAAAGAAACACCTATAAAAAGCGAACCTAGAACATAAGGATTTAAAACATCAATCATTTCAAGCTCGGCTACAAAAGTATATGCAATAAACACTAATATTGAAGATAAAATAGCAGAAATATCAAAAAAATTCTTTCCAAAAATCACACTGCTATATGTAGCACCACCGAAATATAACTCTTGAGCTTTAACTTTAACATCGTTATTCTCATAAGATTCAATTACTTCTCCCGATGAGTTCAAAATAACCGAAAAATTATTAATACACAATACTACTCCCATAGTTGAAATCATTGAAAGAATAGATAAAGCTATTCCATAAATGCCAAAAAGAGGAGACTCAATTCCTTCTGCCAACAAAAAAGATAATATTATATTTAAAGAAATTAAAACAGCAGGCAAAAAAAGACTCATAAAACTTTCTTGTAAAGTTTGTAAAAAAGCAGGCACAAAACCCGAAATTGCAACATTAGCAACTTTTTTAACAGCTTTAGAATAACCATTTAAATATTTAAAACCCACAAAACATACCAAAACAGAAGAAAAAAGACCAACCAATATTGAATAAAATAATCCAATACCATCAGGAATCCAAATTTTAATACAATAAAAAGATATAATAGCTAAAATCACAACAGCTTTTATAATAGAAAAATAAAAAATTTTAAAATAATTTTGAACTTTATTAATTTTCATCAACAAAATACTTAACACAGAAGCAAAAACACCACCTGCACAAATTACAATAGGCAAAAAACACCCCATAAGATTATAAGCAAAAGCTCCAATGGTCATAGAAGCAATCAAAATAGCACAAAAAGTAAGTAGCATATCAGACGATACAGAACCAACATTAAAAATTATTTTGGAAAGTCCGTTCAACAATAAAACAGGAGACCTTTTATCATATAAATCAATATCTGCAACATGGCCAGAAACTACTCCCAAAGCACAAGAAGCGGACTTTTTTATAATAGCAGAACAAACACAACCAAATAAACAAGCAAAACTTGCACCCAGTAAAAAACCGTTTATAGTTTGATAATCCTTATATAAATGAAACAATATTGTAACAACACACAAACTAACTCCAACCCCCATGAAAGATGAAACAACCCCCGAATTAAGAGCCATTTTTGAAGCTAATGTTCCAGATTCTTCAATAGCTTTAACAACTCTGATTATTGTTTTCGAACACATAAAGACAGAAATAAAATAAGAAAATAAAAAAGTTATAATTCCAAAAATAAAACAAATCAAAAAAGAAACACCGATTTTTTTAAAAAGAAACCAAAAAATTAAAACCGCAAAAATAAAAAGAAATTTTATTTGAGACCTAAAAAAAACCAAAGCTCCATTATAAAAATAATTACCTATCTTTTGTATAGAATCATTCTTATCACCATAAAACAAATTTTCTAAAATTCGAACAGAAGCAAATAAAACCGCAACCGCACCAGCAAAAAGCCCGACCCACTTTGACTTTGTTGAAGTTAAATCAACAAAATATACTGCATAACTTTGATAAAGCGCAATTATCAAAAACAACCAAACAAAAAAATTCCAAAAAATTATCTTTTTTCTAATTTTATTTCTATCCATAAAAATACCAAAATATATTCGGAATTATTATATTAAAAAACCTTATTTTTTTAAATAAAATATTTTGCTTTTATTAAATTAATTTTCTTTTCATCAATCAACACTGTTATAGCGGCGTTAATACAATTTAACAATTCTTTAGAATTTTCACTTTTTCTTATAGCAACAGCATAATATTCTCTGGAATACGCCCTATTTATAATTTTAAATCTCCCGTCGTTATATCCAGCCAAAATACAATCATCACCTAAAATTGCATCAACTTGAGAATTTAGAAGTAAATTATATGCTTCATTATACGTTTTAGCCCCAATAAATAGCGCATTAGGTGCAATTAAACGAGATATTTTTTCTCCTGTAGTACCCATAACAACTGCCAATCTACCATTTTTATTAAAATATTGAAGATGAGAAATCTTTGATATTTTTTTTACCATTATTTTTTGACTTGCAACAAAATAAGGAATAGAAAAACTCATAATAAGCCTTCTTTTTTCATTTATACTCATTGTAGCAACCAAAATATCAACTTCTCTTGAATTAAGCTTTTGAATTCTATTTTGAGCATTAACATTAACAAATCTAATATTTGCAGGAGAATCATTTTTAAAAATATAATTAGCTATATTGTGAGCAATTTCAACATCAATCCCTGTTAATTTACCATCCTTATAATATCCAAAAGGAGGAGAATCACTTTTTACACCAACTATTAAATATCCTCTTTTTTTGATTACATCAAAATCACTCAATTCTTTTTCTTTCTTCAAAAAAGAACAACCCGATAATAAAACAGTAACCAAAAAAATTATTGCAAAAGTTATGTACTTTTTCATAAAAATATTTTATCATAAATCTTATGAAAGAAATTATTTTAAATTTAATATTTTGCACTTTTGGAGCTTTTTTGGCAGCATTTGCACTTGAATGCTTCTTGGTTCCAAATCAAATAATAGATGGAGGCATAGTAGGTATCTCAATTATGGCAAGTTATATAACAAAACTAAATCTGGGTATATTCCTTATAATTCTAAATATACCTTTTGTTCTACTTGCGATAAACGAGTTTGGAAAAAAGTTTATTTTTACTGCTTTATACAGCGTTGTTGCTTTAGCTGGCTTTGTCAATTTTTATCACAACATTCCAAAAGTTACAGATGACCTTTTATTGTCAGCTCTTTTTGGAGGGGGAATACTTGGAATTGGAGTCGGAATTGTATTAAAAAATAATGCCTGTATGGATGGAACAGAAATTTTAGCAATGAAAATTTCAAAAAAATACCCATACTCTGTTGGCGAAATAATAATGTTCATAAACGTATTTATCTTTATTAGTGCAGGTTTTCTATATGGTTGGGAACAAGCAATGTATTCAACCTTGACATATCTTGTTGCATATAGAGCAATAGATAGTATAGTACAAGGTTTGAGCGAAGAAAAATCAATCAGAATTATTTCAGACAAAGGCAGAGAACTAGGACAAGCTATCATCGAAAACCTTAACAAAACCGTAACATATATTGATGCTCAGGGCGGATACAGTAAAGCTAAAAAAACAATGGTATATTGCGTAGTTCCAAGAATTGAACTTTATAAACTAAAAGAACTTGTTCTTTCAATCGACAAAGACGCCTTTTTATCAACCGAAAATGTACATGAAGTTTTTGGAAAAAGATATAAAAAGAAATAATCAATTTATAAAATTAACTATATCATCAATACTTTGAGGGTTAACCTTTAAAAGCTGATTTCCCGGACCACCTAAAGGATATGTTTTAATTATAGGTTTTGTTTTAGTATAAAAATTAAATAAAATTTTATCCGATTTCGAAAGCAAAACCAAAAACTTTGTATCAGAATAATTTGCAACTTTATATGGAATATATAGACCCTTAAAATTAAGCATAGGAGAAATCATAACAAACTTTAAAGGTTCTTTTTTCATAAGTCTGCCCGCTAAAACACCTGCACTTGCGCCTAAATCTGCCCCTACAATAATTACATCATCACAATTTATATAAGGATAGTTTGATTTTATATAACTTACAGATTGTATAACATCATCAGGAAGTTTTCTCCATTCGTCTTGAGTAAATTTATATCTTGATTTTAACTTTAAATTCTCATTGTATACAGATCTTCCATGCCCCCTTAAATCCATGGCTAAAACATTAAAATCTTTCTGTCTTAATGCCATAGCTAAATCTTTCCAAGTTGACGAATTCAATCCGAAAGAGTGCAGCAATATAACCAAAGGCTTATTTGACCTGTTTAAAGCAAAATAAATATCACCCGATAAAATAAACTTATCCTTTGTTACAAATTCAATTTTATGCTTGACTGGAATTTCCTTTTTCTTTTTAGCGGCAAAAGCCGAACCAAAACAAAGAAACATAACAAAAATCAACAAAAAAGAAACTGTTTTTTTCATACTAATAATTTTAACAAATATGACGCATTTTTTATATTTTTATTAAAAATTACAACTTTTAGATGAAATTAAAAAATAAAATTAAAGTAAATTTTTATTTTTGACGAGAATAAAAATATATCAAAATTTGATTTAGAGCAAATGCTCTTTATCAAAACCTCCTCCCCAAGTCTAGTAGCCGCCTTATGACGGCTTTTTTTTATTTTAAAAATAATTCAATAACTCATCTATAACTTTTTTAGCATCAGCAACAATCTTATAATCGGCATATTTAAATATATCAGCGTTTTCATCAGAATTTATGGCAATAATCTTCTTTGCATTTTTAGAACCAACCATATGTTGAATAGCGCCCGAAATACCAAAAGCAACATATAAATCAGGATTAACTGTAGAACCCGTTTGACCAACCTGATAAGCCTTTGGTACCAAATTCAAATCCACGACTTTTCTTGTTGCGGCAAATTTTGCATTAATTTTTTTTGCTAAATTTTCCAATTTTTCAAAATATTCAACATTTTTTCCCATATATAAACCATACCCGCCTGCCAGTATAATCTTTGCATTATCAAAGTCAACGCCTTCAACTTCTTTTTCAAAAAACGATCGAAGTAATTTTATTCTGGTTTCATTAATAGGATATTTAAGTTCATATTCAGAAAATCTATCAGAAATATCACCTAAATCCGAAGTAAAATCGACCTGAAAAGTTTTTGGTCTGACAGTTGCACATTGCGGGTTTTTCTTTGACAATATAGTTGCCATCAATTCCGAACCAAATGTTGGTCGTGTTGCAGCAAGCATTATATTATCATTTTTCTTAATCAAATCCAAACCCGTACAATCTGCTACAAGTCCGACATCAAGCATTGTGGTTATTCTTGGAGCAACAATCCTTCCTTGAGGAGTTGCAGGAAATAAAATTATCTCACAAGGATTAGAAGAAAAATATTCAACAAAAGAAAGTGAAAATACAGTCTGAGAAAATATCTCCAAAGAACTGTCTTTAATATGAACAAAATAATCTGCACCTGCGCAAAAAGCTTTTTTAACCGAATCTTTATCGATATTCTTACTTAAAGCAATGCCTATTACTTCAAAATCATTGTCTTTACAATCAATTTCTTTAGCCGAAGTTTTTAATTGTCTCGCTTTTGTAAGCAACTCATAAGAAACATCATTTAAAGTATAATTATTCAAATTTGTCTCCAGATAAACAGCAATTTTGCTCATTATTCATTAACCTTTAACATTAGTTCAACAATTTTTTTTGAAATATCAGTATTTATTTCAATGGTATTTTTTAAAAATTCAGGTTTAAAAGCTCTATATACCATGGTAGGCGACCCTAATATTCCAATATCTTCTTTTTTAAGATTTAACTTTTCTGCATCAATCACATCAACAACTATATCTTGCGCTCTTATATAATCATCAATCTTCGGTTTAAAAATCTCCTTGCAGGGTTTTTTTACAGCGATAAGACAAGGAGTTGAAACTTCAAACATATTTATAACATCATTAATTTTTTGAGAAACAATGGCAGTATTTTTGTCTGCATTATAAATTTCAACAACATTTGTAACATCTATAATATCAAGCATCTGAGCAAGACTAACAGGAGTTTGCGCAGTATCACCGTCTGAGGCAATCTGCCCTGTTAAAATAATATCAAAATCTTTAACAACTTTACTTATGGCACATGCTAAAATTTTAGCAGTTACATACGTATCCGAACCAGAGAACAACTTATCAGATAACAAAATTCCCCTGTCAGCTCCTTTTGCAATAGCATATTTTATTGCTTCCATTGCCTGCATAGGTCCCATTGAAATTACCGTTACTTTAACATCTTTAAATTGTTTTTTAATTTTCATTGCATAATCAAGAGCCCACTCGTCATTCTGATTTAATCTGGAGAGCATATTAGCCCTATCAAGATTATTTTCTTTTGTCCATTTTATATCATCAACATCAGGCACCTGTTTTATACAAACCACGATATTCATAAAGTTAACTGCCCCTCACAACCTTATTTAAACCTTTAGGATTATCAACATTTTTATTTAAATTAACAGCAATTTTAAGTGCCAAAAGCTGTATCAAGGCAATCATATTAATTATTGTTGCCATTTTTGACTGTCCTTTATTAAACTTTACCAAAATATCACAATCATAATCCTCATATATATCAGAAATTACGACAGATTTCGTCTTATAAGTTCTTATAATTTTATCCAATAACTTTAACTCGAATTCACCACAATCACTTGTAATAAAAGTCAAGAATGTATTTTCTTTATTTAATACAGCAAAATGACCATGTATAAATTCACCTAAAGGATAAGCAGATGTAGCAATATAACTTGTTTCTTTGATTTTTAAAGCAGTCTCAAGACTGAGTGCATAATTACAACCTAAGCCCAAAATAGACACAGCCCTCTTTTTAGACAAAAATTTCGCTGCCAAGTCAATATTATCAATGTCTTTTATAAAAGATTCAAAATTGTTTCTAATCAGATAAATATTTTTTGTTTCACCTGAAACATCTATATGTTTATTTTGAGCTATTTTTAATGCAATCAACCATAACATAACAACTGTTGCACTAAAAGTTTTAGTTGCAGCTATTGCCTTTTCTCTACCGGCGTTTATATCAAATTTAAAATCTGCATTTTTGTACATTGTAGAATCTAAATTATTTGTAATACACAAAACTCTGGCACCTGATTCTTGAATTTTTTTCATAGCAAAAACAGTGTCAACACTCTCACCGGATTGACTAATCAAGATATAAAGTGTGTCATTACTAAAATTAGAAAAACTACTATTTGCAACCTCACTTGCATAGTTTACACAAGTTTCAACATTAGAAATTCCTTCGAAAAAATATTTTCCAAAAACTCCTGCGTTATAAGAAGAACCTGCAGCAATAATCGAAATTCTTTTTACATCAATGGGTATATCCATCAATATACAATAATTTATCGCATATTTTCTTATTAAATCCTCAATAATCTGACCTTGAGAATATATCTCAGCTTCCATCACATAACTCATGTTCATATTATAATGTAAAAATGGTAAGTTGTGTCTATATTCATATTCCTTTTTGTGAAAAAAAATGTCATTATTGCTCATTTTGCTCATTTCCATTGCTTTCTTACAAAGAAAAATATCTTAACGCTTTAATCAAAGAGATTAAGTTTCATTACAAAAATGAAACATTAGATACGCTATATATAGGTGGTGGCACTCCAACACTGCTTAACGAAAATGAAATTGAAAAAATCTTAAGTTGTTTTACTTATAATAAAAAAACAGAAATAACACTTGAAGCAAATCCAAACAGTTTAAATATAAAAAAATTAAAAAACTATAAAAAACTCGGAATTAACAGAATTAGCATAGGAGCTCAAACCTTTGACGATGAAATTTTAAAAATTATAGGCAGACAACACAACAAAAAGGATATTTATAATGCCATAGAATGGGCAGATATGGCAAACATTGAAAATATTAGCATTGATTTAATATATGGTCTGCCAAAACAAAATATTAAAAAATGGGAAAAAACAATAGACGAAGCTATAAAACTAAATCCAAAACACATTTCAGCTTATGGATTAAAAATTGAAAAAGGAACATATTTTGAAAAAAACAAACCTGAAAATCTGCCCGATGAATCCACACAAGCAAAAATGTACACAATTTTAACTGAAAAACTCACAAATTATAAACATTACGAATTTTCAAATTTTGCAAAATCCAACAAATATTACTCTAAACACAATATTACATACTGGACAAGAAAATCATATTACGGCTTTGGTTTAAGCGCATCAGGTTTCATAGAAAATAAAAGATATACAAACACTTTTAACATGCAAAAATACTTAAATAATCCAACAACAAAAAATTTTGAACTTTTAACAAAACAAAACGAAATTGAAGAAGAAATATTCCTTGGATTAAGATTAAAAGATGGAATTAATTTCAACAAAATTAACCAAAAATACAATATCGACATATACAAAAAATATGAAAAACTATTCAAACAATTTACCCACAAAGGCCTAATGAAAAAAACAAAAAATGGAGTTAAATTAAGTTTAAAAGGTATACTTATTTCAAACGAAATACTATGCGAATTTATAGAAATATAGATTATTTACAAAATTTAAAAAATTGCATGAAATTATTATATGGTTTAAAATTCAAGTATGCGAACAACTAAAAAATATGAACTCAAAAGATGGTATGATATAAAACCATATACAAGTGAAGTTTTAGATATATTAAAAGATTTGTCACTACAATCTCACTATGACATAGCAAGAGAAGTGCTTAAAGTAATTGACGTTATAAAAGCAAACTCAAGAGAATTAGATGATCCACCCTTAAGCATAGGGGTAGATAGAGTTGTTGGTTTATTTTCACAAAGTTATAAAAGAAGATGGTATGACAAAAATCTGCCCATAAACAGGGTCTTTAAAAGTGCCTCGAGCTTGCAAGATGAAGACTTTCAAAATATAATGCAAGGAATATTCACAAGTCTGAAAGAAGAAAATGGATAATAATAAACAAAAAATCATTAAAGATATGCAAGAAGTAATTTATCAGATGAAACTTGATGATATAGAAGAAAACCCAAATAGCGAATATGAAATGTTTAACTGTAGCGCTTGTGCAAAAACTCAACCTCTTGCAGGTTCAATACAATACTCAAAATACAGACTATGCAATGATTGTGTGCTTTTATATGAACTTGCACTTAAACTAAACAAAATTAAAAACATAGAAGAATATATGCAAAAAACAGAAGACAAGCGTCTTGAAGAGATTTGCAATTTTATCAAAAAAGATTCTCAAAAAGAAAACAACTAATTATGAAAAATGTAATAATTTTAGGTTCAACAGGCTCAATCGGAACTCAAACACTGGAAGTCATAGAAAAATTGGAAAATTATAAAGTACTAGGACTTTCTTGTGGTAAAAATATTGAACTTATTAAAAAACAAATAGAAAAATTTTCTCCTAAATTTATTTGCTTACAAAACCTGCAAGATGCTAAAAACTTATCTGTAATTTATCCTAATATCAAATTTTTATGGGGAGAAGAAGGACTTTTAGAATTAATTGACAATAAATATGACGTCTTAGTTGTGGCAACAAGCGGAATAGTGAGTGTAAAAGCTGTTATTAAAGCAATAGAAAATAAAAAAACAATAGCCCTTGCCAACAAAGAAACTCTTGTAATGGCAGGTGATATCGTAATGAAAAAAGCTAAAAAATATAAAACACCAATTTTACCTATTGATTCAGAACACTCTGCAATATTGCAATGTTTAAACAAAGTTGATAATCCCTACGCTAAAAGACTATGGATTACAGCCTCGGGCGGACCTTTTTTAAATAATACAAGAGAAGAAATGAAAAAATTTAGCGCAAAAGATGCACTAAACCATCCAAGATGGAGCATGGGTAAAAAAATTACAGTTGATTGCGCAACGCTTGTAAATAAAGGGCTTGAAGTCATTGAAGCGCACCATTTATACAATTTCAATTACGACAATATTAAAATTGCAATACATCCTGAAAGCTTGGTACATTCTTTTGTTGAATTTGAAGACGGATCTTTCTTGGCACAAATTGGAACACCCTCTATGCATATTCCTATTCAATATGCTCTAACATATCCAACAAGAAAAAAAGGTATTAAAACAAACAGTTTTTGTCCTTGGAATAAACAAATGAACTTTTTTGAACCTGACTTTAAAAAATTCCCACTGTTAAAATTAACTATTGATTGTGGTATACAAGGTGGACTCATGCCTGCAATTTTAAATGCTGCAAATGAAATTGCTGTATATAAATTTTTAGAAGGCAAAATAAATTTTCTAGATATAGAAAAAATCGTATTCAAAGAAATTGAAAATGCAAAAAATTCAATCAATCCCACTATAGAAGAAATTTTTGAAAAAGATAAAGAAATTCGCTTAAAACTTTCCAAGTTATAAATTTTAAGTATGTTCAGATTCATCAAAAACTTGTACGCCAAATTTAGCCCTAAATAGATGTCTTACAGTCTCAGATTGAATTTCTGCCATTAAAGCATTAAATAAATTATATGCTTCTTTTTTATATTCAATCAATGGGTCTTTTTGACCATATGCAACAAGCCCTATTGAATCTTTTAACATATCAATATTTCCTAAATGATCAATCCATTTAGCATCGACCACTTGTAACAATATATCTCTTTCAATGTTCCTTAAAATATTATCATCTCTAAATGGTTCTTGGCGAACAAAATCGCTACCATAATATTTTTCCATAACAGAATTAAAATTATCAACAGTCTCCAACTCAAATTGTTTATAACATTCTAATACCAAATCTTTTAGCTTTGAACTTATTTCAAAAACTCTTAAATCTCTAATACTTTCAACATTAATTTTATTTTTAAGTTGCGGAAAAACACTTATAAATTCTTTAACCATCATAACAAGGTCTTCATATATATATTCTTGAGGAGACATATCCTTACTTATATATTGAGATAAAATCCTGTCTACTTCTTTTAGCATCATATACTTAATATCATCCGACAAATTTTCGCTGGCAAGAACCCTTCTTCTTTGATGATAAAACTTTTCACGTTGTATATTCATAACATCATCATATTCAAGAACAGACTTTCTGATATCAAAATGATAAGTTTCAACTTTCTTTTGAGCGGATTCAATTTGACGAGTAATCAAAACATTTTCAATAGCCGTATCATCATCTACATTTAACATAGTCATCAATTTTGCAATTTTTTCTCCGCCAAAAATTCTCATCAAATCATCTTCTAAAGATAAGAAAAATTTAGTTGATCCAGGGTCTCCTTGACGTGCTGCACGACCTCTTAGTTGGTTATCTATACGACGAGATTCATGGCGTTCTGTTCCTATAACATGCAATCCACCCAACTTAACAACCTCATCATGTTCTTTTTGAGTTATTAGTCGAGCTTTTTCGAGAGCTTCATTTTTCAAATTTTCATAATTAGGATGCTCTTTTGTTATTCCTTTTTTATCCAATTCTTCTTTTGTAAGTTACTCCGCATTACCA
>CALUWK010000010.1 GCA_944324475.1 Candidatus Gastranaerophilales bacterium | reverse complement strand
AACTATGTGTTCAAGCGGATATTATGCTCCATCAGGTTCCAGCACTTGCTATAGTTGTTCTAGCGGAGAATATAGTTCTTCAGGATCATCAAGTTGTACAAGTTGTTCAAGTACTTGGTCACATTGTAGCTCTTGTACTTCAAGCGGATGTACAAGTTGTAGCTCAGGATATAAGGTTTCAGGCAGTAGTTGCGTGTCTAGTTCTTCAGGTAGTGGTTCAGGTGGTTCTTCAGGCGGTTCAAGCGGTGGCTCGGGTTGTAGTTATGGAGATGCAATCGCATGTCAAAATAAAAGTAGTTCCGGCAGATGTAGTATTTGGTCTTGCAGTACTTACGCATGTGAACCATGGGGTACTTGTTGTAGTGGGGAGTATGGCTATTATTATTATTCTTATAATTATAATACTTGCCAATGTGAACAACAAAGTTATACTGTAAGTTTTGGTTCAAGGTATGATTGTAGTTCAGCATATAGTAATTATTGTAATTAATTTATTATTTTTTGTGTTTTGGTTGGGAGTAGAAATTTAATCTTACTCCCTTTTTTTATTTTGATTTAAGTCATGCTTTTTAAATAAAAAGGCATGCCTTTATAATGTATTTTTTACATTTGTTTACAGCATTAATTTTTACAGTATAATGCTCTATCATGCTTAGAGCATGGTTTTAGAGCCTGAACTTGATTGAAAACCCATGCTACTACATGGTTTCAAGCTATCTTATAAAGCGAAACAGGCTCCTTGAAAGCGTTATCATGATTGTTAAAACTCGTAATAATTCCTGAAAAATTGCTTGATAATTGAAACTTAAACGATATAATTATATTAAAGCCAAGGGGCAGTAAGGAATAGCTTACTTCTCTTTTGGAATTTCAGACTAATTGGGAGAGTTTATAAAGTGTTAAAAAGTAGAGATTTTGGCAGGGCAACTGCAGTAAGAAGATGGACACAAACTGCAATAGAATGCTACAAAAGAGGTTGTAATTGCGAAGGATGTTTTTATACGGATTTTTTTAATAATTCCAGTCAAAAATGTCAAATGAAGGCTTCTGTTCTGGAGTTAGTAAGGGTTTTAGGAAAACCTGATATTGAGTTAAAACAAGTTTTAACTGACGAATAATTTTATAATTATTCATCAAATCTAAATCCGAAAGGAAATATATCTTTTAAAGTAAGAACCTTTGGTTCTTCTTTTTTTTCTTCAAGAATTATTTTAACGCTATCGTCTTTTGAAAATTCACAAAGCCATTGCCTGCAAGCTCCGCAAGGCATACACATTTTTTGCTTTGGTGAATATATTGCAATAGCTTTTATTTTTGTTTTTTCGCCCTTTGAAATAGCGTTTGACATGGCATTTCTTTCTGCACAAATTGAAAGTCCGTAACTGGCGTTTTCAACATTGCATCCTGTGTATATCTTGCCACTTTCGTACAATACACAAGCTCCAACCGGAAAATTAGAATAAGGAGAATATGCATTTTTGCTCATTTCTTTTGCTTTTGTTAGCAAATCTTTATATAAATTGTCCATCGTATATAACCTCACTAAATTAATTTTTTATTGTTGAGTGCTAATTATTATAACTCGAAAAATTAAAAAATAAATTATTTTGTTAGTTTTTTTTAAAAAAAGGGAATTATTTAGTTAAGTGTATTTACACGAAGGATAGCGTGAGAACTATGTCGATTAATGCAATAACAAGTCTTTCTTTATATGAGTACTATTATAAAATAAATAAAGATAAAAAGGAAAAAGATGAGTCTCCTATTGCTCGTGAATTGCGTGAATATGGGATTGAACCGACCGACAATGAACAGTTGAATATTGTTATGCTTAAAAAAGCTAAAGAAGTAAAAGATAATCAAGGTGAAGACAACAGTTATAATATTCCAAATTCTGAGCGTCCTTGGGCCGATTTGATGTATCAGTTAAATTTAACATTTAATGATGATCCCAGAGATGATATAGACGACATAAAAGACGAACTTCAAATTCTTTTAAGGGGTTTAAATGACGAAGAATTAGAACGTGAAATTGAAGATTTAGAAAGTTATGTAGAAGATTTATATGTAAGTTTTAATAAAAATTATGGTGACAGAACAGATTTTTCAAGTGTTCTTAGCAGTCAGTTAAATAATTTATCCTTGTTGAACAGAGCAAATTTGTTTTAATCTTTTTTGTCTTTGTAATTTTAATTCCTTCGATCCGTTATAAATAAAGTCCCAACTGATAGCTTTGGTGTTATGAAAAAGGGTTTTTGCCGTTGAATTGAGTGGCGGTAAGACCCCATTTTTATTATATTTTCTCCAAGTTTTTTTAAATGCTCCTAAGTTTGCTCCTTCATCTGCCACTTCAATTAAAAAATCGGCAAGACTTTTGTCATAAACTGACAGAATGCTTTGTATATTATCCCATTCTATGCTTGGCGCTCTAAAATTTATACCTAATCTATGAAAATTTTTTTTAAGATAGTTAACTTTATTTTCAAGAATTTTTTTATCCTCTCTTACTGCATTTTCAAAAGGTGTGTGAGGTTTTGGAATGAAACTTGAAGTTGAAAATGTTATTTCAAAACTTTCTTTTGATTTTTTGAGTTCATTTTTCATTTTTTTTGCCAATTCAATAAATTCTTCAATATCCTTATCATTTTCAGTTGGAAGTCCAATCATAGCGTATATTTTAATACCCTTAAGACCTCCTTGTTGGCAAATTTTAATAGTGTTTAAAATTTGTTGTTCATTTAAATCTTTGCCTATAAAATCTCTTAATCTTTGGCTTGCGGCTTCTATTGCTATTGTTGCCGTCTTTTGTCCACATTTAACGAGAGTTTTAACTAGATTAATGTCGGTTAAATCCGCTCTTAAAGATGAAATCGAAAGTTCTATGGGATTTTTTTCACATTTTTTTGCAATATATTTGATTATTTTGTCAAATTCCGGATGTCCAGCGACATAAGCGCCTAATAGGGCAATTTTATTCGTGTGAGTTAGTCCGAAATCAATAGTTTCAATAATTTTTTCATAATTTACAAATCTTGTAGGGATATTTAGCCAACTGGCGAGGCAAAAATTGCACATTTTAGGGCATCCTCTTTCAAGCTCTATTATGAAAGTGTCTTTAAAGAAACTTTTATCTGATAAGATAGGAGTATAAACTGGCTCATTTGTAATTTCATCTCTTATAGTTTCTATTTTTTGTTTTTTGTATTTTGGTACGTATATTCCTTTGATTTCAGATAATTCTTTTAAAATTTTATCTTTTGAAAATTCTTTTCTTTTTTTCAATATGGCGCAAGCAGTTTTTAGTGCTGTTTTTTCACCGATTATAATAAAATCAAAAAATTCTTCAAAAGGAAGCGGATTAGACATTAAAACAGGACCACCAGCAAAAATAATTGGATTGTTTTCATTTCTTTCGTTTGCCTTGAGTGGAATGTCATATTTTTTTAACATTTTTATTATTGTTAGAATATCTATTTCGAAACTGACTGAAAAACCCATAAAATCTACTTGGTTTTTGGTTAGAAATGTTGTTTTTGAATCAAAATAAATTCTTTCTGTAAATATTTCACAATCACAATCTAACATTTGAAAAATCGTAAGGTATCCTAATGATGCCATAGCAAAGCTTTCAATCGCTGGATATGCAAACCAGAGGTTTATTTTTGAATCTTTTTTTTCACATCTTTTATATAAAAACTTTTCCATTATTATTTGTTTATTTTATTTAAGTATAATTCGTCAACTAGAACGCAAATTACAGAGGCTATTGCAGGAGATAAAATTACTCCCCAAAAACCCAAAAATTTAGCGCTGAATAAAAGTGCAACAATTATGACTAAAGGGTGCATATTTAAGAGTTTTCCAAAAACAATCGGCCGTAATAGTTGGTTTTGAGCCCATTGAGCTATCATAAATACTGCAAATGTTAGAAATACAAATAATATTCCGTCAGATAAACTTGTTAAAAGTCCTAAACCTATTGCTATGGCTGGACCAACAACAGGTATAATATCAAAAATGCAAGTTAAAAAACCAAGTAAAAAAGCGTGGTCATTGTGGATTAATAGTAAGCCTACAGTTGTTAGTGCACCAACAAAAATCATTGCTATACCTTGAGCTAGAACGTAGTTACCTACTTTGGATGAAATATTATTTAAAATATCAAGAGCTTTTTCTTTTTGATTTGGTGTAAAAAATTCAATAAATTTATCTTTTAATCTTTTTTCGTCATAAGCAAAATAAAATACCATAATTGTAATTGCAAAAAAAGTTGTAAGAAAATTTGCGATCCATTTTCCTGCTATTATTGAATTTTCAAGTAAGCTTTGAGCTCCTTGTGCTAGAGGTTCTTTGATTGAATCAAAAGTTATCATGCTTGAGATTGTTCTGTCAAAAATTTTAAAGTTTAAAAATTTATCAATATTATCAAAAGTATTTGTAAATTGTCCTATAAGACCTGCTGCTTCTCTTACGCTAATTGAAACCAGCGGTATTAATATTAATATGGCTGCTAAAATCATTAATAATAGTACTATTGTAACTGCCCAGACACGAGGTATATATTTTTCCATTTTGTCTATAATTGGGTTTATTGCACAAGTAATTACAAAAGATGCAAAAAGCATCATTAATATATCGAGAGAAAAAAATGCAAGAGTTATAATGCCAATTATAATGAGAAAAACTATAATATTTTTTATACTCAGAACTTTTGTATTTTCCATTTAAAACTCCTTTTGCTTGTTTATCTTTATGTTATAATTCTTTAAGAAAATAAGCAAGGAGTAAATAGTATAATATGGGTTTTGTAAACCAGAATATTAAACCATTTAATACAAATATTAATGATAAGGGCAATATTGAAATTTCAGGTTGTGACCTGGTTGAATTAGCAGAAAAATATTCAACTCCTTTATATGTTATGGATAGAGTTACACTTGAAAAAATGGCGAATGATTATAAGCAAGCTTTTTTAGATTATAAAAATATAAGAATGATGTATGCTTCAAAAGCCCTTATGACGTCTGCTATAGCTTCAATTTTTTATAAACTTGGTTTTGGATTTGATGTTGTTTCTTTAGGTGAGATGTATATTTTAAAAAATGTTGGAGTAGATTTTTCTTATGTTACTTTTAATGGAAATAATAAGGGTAAAGATGAGCTTGAATATGCAGTTATAAATGATATTGCAAGAATAAGTGTTGATAATTTTTATGAGCTTGAACTTTTAGATAATATAGCAAAAAAAATGAATAAAGTTCAAAAGATTTTGTTAAGAATTACTCCAGGGATTGAATGTCATACGCACGAATATATTCAAACTGGTCAATTGGATTCAAAATTTGGATTTGATATGCATAATATTGATGAAGTTATTAATTTAATTCAAAATAATTACAAAAATCTTGATTTAAAAGGACTTCATGCTCATATTGGTTCACAAATATTTGAAACGCAAGTTTTTGAAGACGAGATAGAAGTTCTTTTAAAAGAAATTAGAAGAATTAAAGATAAATTTAATATTGAGTTGAATGAAATTAATATTGGCGGAGGTCTTGGAGTAAAATATGTTGAAAGTGATTTGCCTCCTGATGTTTATAAAATAGCGGATATTATAATTAGTTCAATTAAAAAATATTGTGTTTTATATGAATTAAGTGAACCTATTTTATATATTGAACCTGGACGATCTTTAGTTGCAACTGCGGGATTTACTTTATATACAATAGGTTCGTCAAAAAATATTGAAGGAATTAGAAAATATATTTCGGTTGATGGCGGGATGGCTGATAATCCTCGTCCATCAATGTATTGTGCTGAATATTTTGGAGAAATAGTTAATAAAAAAGATGGTTATAAGCCCGAAAAAGTCACTGTAGCAGGAAAATTTTGTGAATCGGGTGATGTTTTAATTAAAGATATAGAGCTTAATTCTCCGAAAGCCGGTGATATTTTTTGCATGTATGGCACAGGGGCATATTGTTATTCAATGTCGTCTAATTATAATGGTGTATTAAAACCTGCAATGGTATTAATAAATAATGGAAAATCGGATATAATTGTTAAAAGACAAACATTACAACAGCTTGTTGAGAATGATGTAGTTTTGTAGAGGTTGGAAAATGAATTTTACAAATTTTGATATAATGCTAATGACTCAAATACAGCATTTTTTTAAAGGAATGGATAGGGTTGCCCTTGTAATTAATGTATTTGAAATTTGTGTTCTTGTTTTTATATTATATTATCTTTACCAGAGATTTATCAGGGGTACTCAAAGCGAAAATCTTGTTAGAGGTTCATTGACTTTGGTTGTTATGTGGGGGATATCTGAGCTTTTAATTAGGATTAATTTGAACATATTTGGTGTATTTTTAAAGACCTTGGTTTCTATAGTTGCTTTTGCTTTAATTGTTATATTTCAACCGGAATTAAGGCGTTTTTTGGGATATATTGGTCAAGGAAATTTATTTGAAAAACTTTTTATGAATAGTGCCGATGATTTTGATAATGCCAAAAAAATTGATGTTGCTAAAGAATTAATTGAAGCTATAAAATATATGTCAAAATCAAAAACAGGCGGTTTGATTGTTCTTCAGAAAGATAGAACATCTTTAGCTCAATCTGATGTTGGGGTAAAGCTTAATGCTGATATATCACAAGAGCTTTTATTGACTATATTTTTTCCAAAAACCCCTTTGCATGATGGTGCTGTAGTTATTCGTGATGATAAAATAATTTCTGCTGGAGTGTTGTTGCCTTTAACAGAAGATCCTAAGCTGTCTTGGCGTTATGGAACTAGACACAGAGCAGCAATAGGTGTATCTGAAGTTTATCCTGATTGTGCTTGTATTGTTGTATCGGAAGAAACGGGTGATGTGTCGGTTGCAATAGATGGAATATTGAAAAAGTATGAAGATTTGGGTAAATTAAAAAGTGATTTGGTAAGAATTTTGGGTTATAAACAAGAAGAAAAAATTGTAAATGAAAAAAGTTTCATAAAGTTTGATAATATTTTTGGTAAAAATAATTAAATAATTTAAAGTATTTATATGGACAATAATGTACAGTTAGAAAATGAAATAAATAAAGAAAAAAATTCTCCAGCAATAAGAAAAAAATTTGTTTTAAAAAAAAGAACAAATATTAAAAAAGATTATAAAATAGATTATGAAAATGAATTAAATTCAAAGCAGTTAGAAGCTGTTATAGCAAAAGAGGGAGCATTTTTGGTTATTGCTGGTGCAGGAAGCGGCAAAACCAAAACTCTTACTTACAGGACTGCTCGTTTGATTGAAGATGGAGTTAGTCCTGAAAATATTTTGCTTCTTACGTTTACAAAAAAAGCAAGCGCTGAAATGCTAAATAGAGCCTCTCTTGTTCTTGATGATAGATGTGAGGATGTTGCTGGCGGAACTTTTCATAGTTTTTCTAATATGATTTTAAGGCGTTATTCTAAGTTTTTGGGTTTAAAGAATAATTTTACAATAATGGATCAATCGGATTCTGAAGATGTTATATGGCATATAACAGGGCTATTGTATCCTAAAAAAGAAAAACGATTTCCTAAAAAATCAACAATTCTTGAGATATATTCAAAAAGTATTAATAAAGAAATGCCCGTAAAAGAACTTATTGAAAAAGAGTATTTTAATTTTGTTGAAGTTGAAGATAAAATAATTGAAATTCAAAAAGCTTATGTGAAATATAAGCGGGAAAAATCCCTTTTAGATTATGATGATCTACTTTTGTATTTAAAATTTTTATTATCAGAAAATGAAAATATAAGAAAAAAACTTTCAAATCAATATAAATATATAATGATTGATGAATATCAAGATACGAATACTTTGCAAGCTGATATAATTAAGCTTTTAGCAAGTGAGCATAATAATGTTATGGCAGTTGGAGATGATTCTCAAAGTATATATTCTTTTAGAGGGGCAAATTATAAAAATATTCTTGATTTTCCAAATATATTTAAAGATGTAAAGATAATTAAATTGGAACAAAATTATCGTTCAAGCCAAAATATTTTAAATTTAACAAATAAAATAATTTTAAAAGCAAAAGAGGGTTATTCAAAAAAGCTTTTCTCTGAGATTATTGATGATAAGAAACCGGCTATAATAAGGGCTAAAAATTCTCAAATTGAAGCTGAATTTGTATGCCAGAAAATACTTGAACTTTTGGATGAAGATATATCACTTAACGATATTTGCGTTTTGATAAGAAATGCAAGAATGAGTTATAATCTTGAAATTGAGCTTTCAAAAGCAAACATTCCATATCAAAAATTTGGTGGTCCTAAGTTTATGGATTCTGCTCATATTAAAGATATAATTGCGCATTTGAGGGTAATTTTAAATCCTGATGATACTGTTAGTTTAAATCGAATTTTATTGCTTTTAAAGGGAATAGGTACGAAAGCCGTAAATTCAATAATTCCTTTAGTTCAAGACGGAATTTATGATTATAAATTATTTGAAGTTAAATATAGGAATTTAATTAAGCCTTTATTTGATGTTTTATTGAATGTGGATACAGAAAATAATTTACAAAAAATAATTGAGAATATTATTTTATATTATAAGCCTATATTGAAAGATAAATATGAAGATTGGCAAAAACGTGAAAAGGATTTAGAACATTTTTTGTATTTATCAAAACAATATAAAAAATTGGATTCTTTTTTGTCTGATTTAGCACTCGAACCTCCTGAAGCAAGTGTTGAAGGGATGTATAAAAGAAATATTAAAGATGATTGTTTAACTATTTCTACTATTCATAGCGCAAAAGGGCTTGAATGGAACAGTGTTTTTATAATTGGTGCGGTTGACGGGCGTTTTCCAAGTGCTTATTCATTCAATTCTCCTGAGGAGTTGGATGAAGAACTAAGACTTATGTACGTTGCAACCACAAGGGCAAAATCTGATTTATTCATAAGTTATCCTATTGATATGTATGATTATGCAACAGGCATGATACTTTCAAAACCTTCAAGATTTTTGGATGAAATCGATGAAAATTTGCTTGAGCCTTGGGATATTGAAGAAGAAGCTTAAAGATTTTATGTTATAATTTTTCTATGAAAAATGAAGATTATATTTCAATAGGTAAAATTACAAATTTTTTTGGAATAAAAGGCGAAGCAAAAATTGGATACGATAATCAAAATCAACTTAAAAACGCAAAGAAGGTAATTCTTGCTGATGATATTTCAAAACGTGAGCTTGATATTCAACAAGTGAGATTTCATAAAAATTTTGCTATTGTAAAATTTGCACAAATTAATGATATTAATGAACTTATTAAATATAAAGGACAGAGAATTTTTGTTTTAAAGTCAGAAGTGTTGGGCAAGCTAGAACAGAATGAATATTTAATTTCAGATTTGATTGGCTGCTTTGTATATAAAGAAAATGGTGAAAAAATTGGAGAAGTTGTCAATATTTCATCTAATTCATCGCAAGATTTATTAAATATAAAAAATTATTTGGGACAAATTGATATTGTTCCTTTTGTAGACGAGTTTTTTCCAGTTGTTGATATAAAAAATAAGAAAATTATTATAAAACCTATAGAGGGGCTTTTGAGTTGAAATATGATATCATAACACTTTTTCCTGAAATAATTAAATCTTATTGTTCTCAATCAATTACTAAAAGAGGAATTGAAAAAGGAATAATATCAGTTAATACTCATAATCCCAGAGATTTTTCAAAAGATAAACATAAAAAAGTTGATGATACTCCTTATGGCGGCGGAGAAGGTATGGTATTAACGTGTCAACCAATTTTTGATTGTTATAACAGTATTAAAAAAATTGAGACAAAAGAAAAATATGAATTTATTATGCTTTCTCCACAAGGAGAGAAATTTAATCAAAATATAGCAAAAACATTAGCTAAAAAGGAACAAATAGTTTTTCTTTGTGGACATTATGAAGGATTTGATGAAAGAATAAGATTAGCTTTAAAACCAAGGGAAATTTCAATCGGAGATTATGTTTTAACAGGTGGTGAACTTGCTTGCTTGGTTTTAATTGATAGTATTTCAAGAAATATAAAAGATTATTTAGGTAAAGATAAATCCGCCCATAATGATAGTTTTTCGGATGGATTGAACGGTTTATTAGAATATCCTCAATATACTAAACCGAGAGAGTATTTAGGTTTTAAGGTTCCTGATGTATTATTGAATGGAAATCATAAGGAAATAGAAGAATATAGGAGACAAGAAAGTATTAAAAGAACAAAAACAAGGCGCCCTGATTTGTTGAATTAATTTTTAGCTTGTCTCGACCATCACTCCTTTCGATAATAGGGAATAACTATAATATATCAGGTTTTTATTTAAAAAGCTTGTTTTTGCTTAAAAGTTTGTAAGGACTTGCAAACTTTTTGGGTTTTTGTTGAAAGTTTTTAAAATATTTGATATAATGAAGGATTATCTGAAGGGGTTTATTTCTTCTTTTTTTAGTTTATAAATTTCACCACACTTGGAACAAGCTAAAATTTCTCCTGTTGAATCAATTGGAACAAAAAGATGGTCGCATTTTTCCATTTCATTTTTTTTAGGATGATTGTTTTTTAGTTTTTTATTTTTTATATTATTTTTTAATTTTAAAAATAATTCAATTATATACATTTTAAAATTTGTAGTTTTTAAATTATAATTTTATTGAGATGAGAAATAAATTTCAAAGATTTATATCCTCAACTGTATCATACCATGATTTTAGGTATGCTTGTAGTGTTGCTTCAAAATTAAATTGCGGGATTGAAATTTCTCGTTTTGGAAGATTAGCTGATATTGAAAATAATTTTGAAAAAAATAAGTTAGAATATAAGGCAATTTTAGCTGATTTTGATAATGAAGTGGCCCTTCATGGCTTTTTTTCAAATTTAAATATAGCTGCAAAAGACCCGTTGATATCTGAAATAAGTAAAAAAAGATATTTTCAAAGTCTAGAATTAGCTGAAGCTTTTGATGTTTCAACTGTGGTTTTTCATACTTGTTATAATAATCTTTTAAAACACAGACAATATAGGGAGATGTTTTTTTTAAAGAATATAGAGTTTTTTAAAGAGTTTGTTAAAAATTTTGAGCAATTAGGGATAATATTAACCATAGAAAATGTCCATGAGCCTAATTCGGATTTTATAAGGAATCTTATTGCGGCTGTTAATTCACCTTATTTTGGAGCAACTATTGATATAGGTCATTGTAATTTACATTCGGATATTTTGCCTTCTGATTGGATTAAAGAATATGGAATTATGTTAAAACATATGCATTTTCATAATAATTTTAAAGAGGAAGATTCTCATTCAAGTCTTTTAAAAGGTAGTATTGACATAAAGTCGATATTAATTACTTTAAAGGAATTACATTTGTATCCTACAATTACATTTGAAATTTTTGAAGAAGATGAATTAATTGAATCCGTTGAATATTTTAATTCTTTATGTGATGAATTGGGTCTTGAATATTGTTAAAATTATAGTTCAACATTTTTCATCATATCTTTAAGGGCTTGAATTGTTGTTTTCATTGATACGATATCTGTTGTTTTTTGTTGTAAAAAGGCATTAATTTGTGGCATGAGCTCAATTGCAACATCTAGTTTAGGGTTTGTTCCCATTTGGTACATGCCAACATCAATTAAGTCTTTATTTTCACGATATAGTGCCATTAAATTTCTCATTTTGCCCGCGGCTTCTTTATGCTCAGGGTCCGCAATGGCGCTCATTAATCTTGAAATTGAGCCAAGTGCATCTATAGCTGGATAATGGTTTTGTTCTGCAACTTTTCTTGAAAGAAAAATATGACCGTCTACAATACCTCTTACAATGTCAACAATAGGGTCTGTTATATCGTCTCCTTCCATTAGTACTGTATAAAGTGCCGTAACAGAACCTTTTTCAGAGTTGCCTGTTCTTTCTAAGGCTCTTTGAAGCCAAGAAAAAATGCTGGGTGGGTATCCTTTCATTGTTGGTGGTTCACCCAATGATAGACCCACTTCACGACCTGCCATAGCACAACGAGTTATTGTATCTGTCATCAAAAAAACTTTTTTGCCTTGATCTCTAAAATATTCACACACAGTTGTTGCTGCAAGTAAGCATTTCATTCTGATTAAGGGTGGCTGGTCTCCTGTTGCGCAGACTATAACTGATTTTTTCATACCTTCTTCTTGAAGGGCGTCAACTATGAATTCTTTAACTTCTCTGCCGCGTTCGCCAATTAGGGCTACAACATTTACATCAGCATCAGAGTTTCTTGCAATCATACCAAGGAGTGTTGACTTTCCGACACCTGAACCTGCAAAAAGACCCATACGTTGACCTGTGCCCATAGTTAAAAGACCATCTATTGCTCTTATACCTGTGGACATTTGTTCTGTAATAATGGGTCTATGAAAAGCATCTGGTATTGTTCCGTTAATGTTCATGTATTTAGCATTTGTTAAATCGAGAGGTTTTGAATCCATGGGTTCTCCTAACGGATTAACGAGACGACCCAATAAAAAATCTCCAACGGGAAAAAGAATTGGCGCACCTGTGGATTCTACAAGTGAACCTTGTCCTATTCCTTCCCCATCATATAGAAGCAATAATTGAGCAACATCACCCTTGAAGGCTTGGACTTCTGCTGCTTTTTTTTCACCTGTATATGTTTGAATGTAGCATAAGTCTCCGATTTTAAGTCCTGGTAGTTTAACTTCAACAGTTAAACCCAAGAGTTTTGACACTACGCCTTTGTATTTATATAAATCTGTATTTTCAATCGTGGATAGTGCTTTTTGTTTTAAGTTGTGAACTTTGTATTCTATTTCTTCATTCATCAAAATAATTATAACATTTTTTATCTAAATAATTTGAATGATTTTTAAAATTTTTCTAAATAAATTATATGAATTTTTTTTAACACTATCTTATTTTATATAACTTATTGTATAATTTGGATATGATACCTTGAGGGAGATATTATCAGTTTAGAATTCAGTAATAATAGACGTAAGGAAGATGTAAAATTGTTTGATTTTAATTGTGACGTAGCACAAAGTTACGGCGTGTATAGGAATGATGATGAGCTTGAAATAGCGAAGTATGCAAGCTCTGTTAATGTTTCTGCAGGTCTGCATTCAGGTGATCCTGTGAATATAAGAAAAGCTTTGTTGTTTGTAAAAGAAAATGAAATTGCTGTGGGAGCGCATATTGGTTTTCCAGATATACAAGGATTTGGTAAAAGAAAGATGGATTTAGAACCCGAGGAGCTTGAGGCTATTGTAATTTATCAAATTGGTGCGATTGAGGCTTATGCAAAGACAATGGATTTGGCTATTGAACATGTTAGATGTCATGGTGCACTTAAGAATATGGTAAATGAAAATACTGAGGTAGCAGAGGTTGTCGCTAATGCAGTTAAGAAAGTTAATCCTTGGTTAAATTTGTATGTTCAGGATTTTGAAACAAAAAAAATTATAGAAAAAATTGGCTTAAAGTCTGCTTATGAAGTAGATTTTAATGAGACAACTTCTATAAGGCAAATAAGGGAAATGATTAATAAGCCAGATACAATTCACTTTAGAAAGCTTGAGGATATAAAACGAGCATATGATGTTATCAAACCGACCCCCGTTAATTATAACAGGGTTCAAGAACAAATATAGAGGCAAAAATGAGGATGTTTAATAAAAAAGTTAAAATGCCAAAGGATGCGATTTGGCTTGTTCCGGGGCTTAAGATTAAGCGTTGGTTCTTGTTGAGCGTAGTTGGATCAATTCTTGCTTTTGTAGGAGTAACTTTTGTTTTTAAACTTGAACCTTTATATTATATTGTAAAGAAGGCGAAAGAGCTTTTTCATGTTGTGCCTCCCGAACCTGTTGGCGTTTTGTTTATATTTGTTGGTGCGGTTTTATTTCTTTTAGCTTGGAAAAAAACCAATATATCGATGATGGAAACAGATAGTGCCGATGAAAAGCGTAAAAGAAAGTCGATGGGTGAAGTTTTGTATCGTCGCATGAAACTTGATCATGGACCTAAAATTGTTGCAATTGGTGGCGGAACAGGTTTATCTATGTTACTTCGTGGCATTAAAAAAATTACAAATAATATAACTGCTGTAGTAACAGTTGGTGATGATGGTGGTTCATCTGGTCGTTTGCGTGAACAGATGGGAGTTTTACCACCGGGAGATATAAGAAATTGTATTGCGGCTCTTGCTGATGATGACGATATAGTTACTAAACTTTTTCAATATCGTTTCAAGGCAGGAGAAGGTCTAGAAGGACATAGTTTTGGTAATTTGTTTATTACTGCAATGACTGCTATATGCGGGGATATGGTAACGGCTATAAAAGAGTCTTCCAAGGTTCTTTTGATTAGAGGTAGAGTTTTGCCTGCAACTTGTGATGATATGAAATTGTACGCTAAAATGGAAGATGATTCCATAGTAAGAGGCGAAAGCAACATTCCTGAAGCAGGAAAAAAAATTATGCAATTATGTTGTGAACCTTCTGATTGCAGACCGACACCTGATGTTGTTGAAGCTATACATAATGCAGATTTAATTATAATGGGTCCCGGTAGTCTTTATACGTCAATTATTTCAAATTTTTTGGTTAAGGATATTACAAAAGCTATTTGGCAGTCTAAGGCCAAAAAAATATATGTATGCAATGCTATGACACAAGTGGGTGAAACAGATAATTATTCTGTTTCAGATCATGTTAAAACTATTTTTGATCATGTAAGAATGCCTGAAATAGATGATAGTAATAAAAATTTCTTTGATGCGGTTTTGGTCAATAATTTTATGCCAAGAAATTTAGCAGAAAAATATGAATTAGCTGGATCTTTGCCGGTTGAAATTGATATAACCGAATTAAGAAGACTTAAGGTTGAAGTTGTAGAACGTAATTTACTTGAGGATAATAAAGAAGGATTAGTAAGGCACAGTTGTTCAAAGGTCGCAAAAGCAATATATTATTGGTATAAACGGGCAATTAAAAAATAAAATTAGTATTTACGAAAATGAGAAAAAGTATTCAAAAAATACAAAATTATAAAAAAGAGGGCAAAAAAATCACAGTATTGACTGCCTATGATTATTCTACGGCAAAGTATATAGACAATGCTGGTGTTGATATGATTTTAGTCGGGGATTCTCTTGCTCAAGTTGCTTTAGGATATGACAGTACAACAGATATTGGTATGGATGAGATGCTTGTGTTTGTTCGTGCCGTTTCTCGTGCAGTTGAAAAAGCTTTACTAGTTGCAGATATGCCATTTATGAGTTTTCAGCTGGATAAAGTTGCAACAATGAAAAATGCTTGCGAATTAATTAAAGCCGGTGCAAATGCTGTTAAAATAGAAGGTAGTTCGGATTTTACGGTAGAAAACATTAAACATTTAACCCAGAATGGTGTTCCTGTAATGGGGCATTTGGGTTTTACGCCGTTAAGTATAAATACTATTGGCGGGCATAAGATTCAGGGAAAAGATGCAGATAGAACCATTGAGCTTTTAAAGGATGCTTTGAGATTGCAAAATGCTGGATGTTTTGCTATTGTGCTTGAAATGGTACCTTTGCAGTCAGGACAGTTTATTTCGCAAAGACTTAGGATTCCCACTATAGGAATAGGGGGAGGGAGGTTTTGCGATGGTCAAGTTCTTGTGTCGGATGATATTTTTGGTAAATATGACAGATTTAAACCAAAATTTGCTCGTCAATATTCGAGTTTAAAAGATATTATATTTAATGTTGCAAAAACTTTTTGTTCGGATGTTGAAGACGGTAGTTTTCCAAATGTAAATGAGTCTTTTACGCTTGATATTGGGGAGATAGAAAAACTTGAAAATTATAGATAATGTTAAAGAATTAAAAGAGGAGATTAAAAAGTTAAAAGGTTCGATTGGGCTTGTTCCTACTATGGGGGCACTTCATGATGGGCATTTATCTTTAATTAAAAGGGCAACTAGAGAGAATGATAATGTAGTTGTTTCGGTTTTTGTTAATCCTATTCAGTTTGCTCCGAGCGAAGATTTAGATAAATATCCTCGTCAACCTGAAAAGGATATTCAATTATGTAAAAATGAAGGTGTGAAAATTGTTTTTATTCCAAAAATTTCTGAAATGTATTCGGATGATAAAGGCAATTTGACATTAATTTGTCCTCCTTATAATGTAGTGGATAAATTGTGCGGCAAGTCTCGTCCTGGGCATTTTGACGGTGTTTGCTCGGTTGTTGCAAAGTTATTTAATTTAACAAAAGCAAATAAAGCGTATTTTGGACAAAAAGATGCACAACAGCTTTTTATAGTTAAAAAAATGGTTAGGGATTTGAATTTTGATGTTCAAATTGTATCTTGCCCAATTATAAGAGAACCTGATAATCTTGCTTTGTCGAGCAGGAATAAATATTTAACTCAAAATGATAGAAAACTTGCATTAAATATTTCAAAGGCTTTGTTTAATCTCAAAAAACTTTTTACTCAAGGAGTGGTTGACATAAGAGACCTTGTTGATGTTTCTTTAAAAATTATGGATGGATTGGATGTAGAATATATAGAGTTTGTTGATAAAAATACGTTTAATTTTAAAACTAAGGCGGATAGAGATACACTTGTTTTGGTTGCTGCCAGAGTGCCTGAATCAAATACAAGACTTATTGATAATATAAAATTATGGGAATGAAATTAAAAAGTTTAATATGTTTATTTAGATTTTTGGTGGTTACTTCACCTATAATGGCTTTTGTTTATCTTTTGATTTGGATATTTCAGATTTATGTTAACAGTTTATTTGTTTTTTTGAATAAAATATTTGGTTTTTTCCCTTCGATTATTGAAAAAATAATTTATGTTGAATCAGATATAGCAGGAACAGAAGTTTCAATGGGATATGTTCATGCTGCTTGTTTTATGATCATAGTTATGTTTGTTTCTAAAGGAATGTTATCTAAATTTGAAAAATTAAATATAATTCAGGAAAATAAAGAACTTGAAAGACGTAGTCAAGTCCAGAAAGAGTTAAAAAAAATAAAAGAAAAAAGAAAACAGGAAGTTATTTTAAAAAGAGATATTTTTTTTGGTCTTTTTGAATTTAAACTTAATTATTTTATCGATATTGAAGATTCTTTGGAGAAGTTAAAAAAATTAAAAATTAAATATTGCAAAATGTTGTTAAATAAAGTAAAAGAAAAATATCCTAAAGTAAAGTTTTTATCTGCGGATAAAATATATTTTATTTGTGATGATTTTTCTTTGTTTTCAAGTTTAACTAGAGATATAGTTAAGGTTTTTAAGGTTTTTTTAAAGGTTGGAAATGAAAAAAGTATCAAAACGGAAATGTTACTGTCCTATTGGGCAGGTGATAAAAATAGTAATGCAAAAGAAGTTTATCGTATACTTACTAAAATAAATGAATTAAACTATGTTAATCAAATTGTTGTTGCAAGCGGAATATATCATAGGTATAAAGATATAGGTGAACAAAATGAGATTAATTTTAAGCCCATTGGAACTTCAAAAATAATGAATGTTTTGTTGTCGGGAGATGATTTGGATATTAGTTTGTATGCTACTAAGCAATTTATTTAACGTTTCTTTTTCCAAGTGCAATCGTAAATACGTCGTAAGTTAAATTTCCTTTTGAGTCGCTAAAGCCGTATGTAATAACTCCGCATGTATTTTTTATTGTTTTTGTATCATGATTTTCTGTCAGATATTCTTTTGCATAAACTTCAAGTGAGCAGGTTTTATCAAAATAAAAAGCAGCGATGATATTCGGTGAAAAAATTGCACATTGAGAGTTATTTATATATTCGGCAGCTAGTGTTGATGTATTTTTTAAATCGGAACAAGGTGTGTTTTCTCCGTCTAAATATTTTATGAAATAATTTTTTAAATCAGTTGAATCAACTGTTGAATCTCCATTTTCGTCTTTTAAATTTGTGATTGAGCCATTTGAAGTGTGTTTGAAAAGTATTTGTAAATATACATTGCTTATGTTTGTATAAAAATTTTGGCTTAAAGAAAGAATCTTTTTTTCTTTAGCATCATCTAAATTTAAAGTAGAAAGTATTGTAATAGCTACAATCATGGCTATTACAACCAAGACAATTAAAGTTTCCGATAATGTGAAAGCTATATATTTTTTATTCATTTTTATTATTTTCCACTTCTAATATACATTTTTTTGTAAAATTTTTCAAAAAACTCCTATATTTGAACGAGCTTCTTGGTTTTTTTAATTGAATTTAGAGTTAAATCAGTTATAATAATCCTGTGAAGATGTATCAAGGAAAAAAACTCGCTTTTACTCTTACTGAGGCCATAATTATTATGGTCATTTTGGGTATAATTTTGGGACTTTCAATAGCTGGAATTAAGTTGTATAATCCAGTTGATAAGAGTAATAGAACGTTATCTTGGAAGATGGCTGAAAATATTGAATCTGCTACGCTTCAAATTCTTTTGAATCATTCAAGTTATGATGATTTTTTAAGAATAAAAGATGATAAGGGATATTTTTCTATAGAAGATGCTAATATAACTAAAAGAATGTCTGATTTATATTCAAAATATTTGTCTGATATAAATTATAATGTGGACAAAAGTAATGAATATTTTTCAAATGAGATACTTGATTATGATAGGAGTTCAACCAGTGAAAAATTAAAAGATGTGTATTCGGATTTTTTTTATGTAACAGATGGTATGCTTATTGGATTTAGATTTTATGGAAGTTGTAGTGCTGTTGAAAAAAATTCTAATCCCCCAGAACACAAAGGTAAATATGCTATAAATAATATATGCGGATCTATATTTTTTGATATAAATTCTTTTAAAGAACCTAATAAATTAGGTACCGATCAGTATATATTACCTGTTTACAAACGTGGAATTAAATATAATAACGATTAAAATATAAAGGAGTAAGATAATGAAAATTAAACAGGCTTTTACCATGGCTGAAGCAATATTAGTAATGACCATTTTGGGTATTATTGCGACTATTATGATCACTACTTTAAAACCTGCAGAATATAAAGATAAGGGACTTGCTATTATGGCAAGAAAAGTTTTGTCTGAAATAGATACTGCAACAACACAGATTTTGATAAATAATTCTGCATCAGGTAATACTTCTTCTCTGTACGAGCCTGGTACTTCTACATTATTTTCGATGGAAGCTGCAGGAAAAGATGATATAATAGGAAAATTATATAAGAGATATTTAACTGCAACAAGACAAGAATGCAACGATGCTAATTGTCCTTGTAATAGTTACGCAAATAGATTTTATTTAAAAGATGGTGCTTGTATGGGTATTACTACTGGTACACAAAGCTCAGATGTTAATACTTGGTTTCCTGGTGAAGTTAATTTTACAAGTATGAAACCAACTCATGGTATGATATTTTTTGATACTAATGGTGAAGATGAACCTAATGTTATGGGAAAAGATCAGTTTTTACTTCCCGTTGGTCCGGAAGGTGTTCAGTATGCTACTGATTAATTTTGAAAGAGTTAAAATTGAAAACTAATTTAGCTTTTACATTGGCTGAATCTTTAATTACAATAATTATTATCGGCATAATATATGTGGTAATGCTTAATATTTTGCGCCCTGGTGATGTTAACAAGGATGTTTTAAAAAAAATGGGCGCAAATGTTTTTTATCAACTGGATTTTGCGTCAAAGCAGATTCTTGCAAAAAATACCATAAATTATAATTTTCATGATTTAAAAACAGCTTCAGGCAGCCGTTTTTTAATTACGGAAGACGGTGCAGATGAAAAGCTTATGAATTTATTTAAAAAATATTTAAAGGGACTGAGGAATGTTTCTTATGACCCAGAATATTTAGATAGGGTATTGATTGACGAAACTAATATTTCTATTACAGGTGTTAAGCCATCTAGTTTTAATTATGGTTTTTCTATGAGTAATGGTGCTTATGTAGCAATTAAACTTAATAAAAATTGTACAACAACAGAAACATACATATATAGTCCGGTTCAGTTAACAAATCGGAGTTCAGTTAATAGTTGTGGATTATTTTTTATTGATGTAAATGGAGATAAAGACCCCAATACTCTTGGTATAGACCAATATTTAGTGCCGATTGGTAAAAGTGGTATAAAATAATTAAATGTTGCAATTTTTTTTTCTTATAATAAAATAGTTCATGTCAGAAAATCCCAACATCGAACATAGAATTGAGCTTTTGAAAGAAAGTTTGTTTTGTTGTTCTTATTTATTTGAGGGAATATTTAAAAAATATGTATATTTAGAAAGGTAATAAAAGTGGAAGAAAACAAAGAAATCCAAGCTGAAGTTCAAGAACAAGAAACAGTTGAAACTGTTGAAGAAAGTGTTGTTGAGGAAGCTCAGGAAGAAGTAAAAGAAGGCAAAAAGCCCCAAAGAAAGAGCAGAAGAAGAAAAATAGAAACTGTTGAACCGACAGAATCTGAATGGAAAGAACAAGTGGTTCAAATTCGTCGTGTAACAAAAGTAGTAAAAGGTGGTAAAAAGTTGTCTTTTAGGGCTATTGTTATCGTTGGTAATAAAAAAGGTAAAGTTGGAATGGGTGTTGCAAAAGCGGCTGAAGTTATTATCGCTATTCAAAAAGCAGTAGCAGATGCAAGAAAAAATCTTGTAAGTGTTCCTTTGTTCAATGCAACTATTCCTCATATGATTACAGGTAGATCAGGTGCTGGTTCTGTTATTTTAAGACCTGCTTCAAAAGGTACCGGAGTTATCGCCGGTGGTGCTGTTCGTGCAGTGTTAGAACTTGCAGGCGTAGAAAATATTTTATCTAAATCTTTAGGTTCCAAGTCTCCCTTAAATGCTGCAAATGCAACGTTAAATGCTTTGAAATCTTTAAGAACTTTTAAAGATGTTGCAGCAATTAGAGGTATTAGCGTAAAAGAAATGTTACAAAAATAATTAAAGGTATTAAAAATGAAGGATAAAAAAATTAAAATTAAACAAGTTAAAAGCACTATTGGTGCGAGTGAGAAGCAAATTAAAGTTGTTCGTGCTCTTGGTTTAACCAAAAAAGATCAGGTAGTAGAACACCAAGCGAGCGCTACAATACTTGGTATGGTAAAAAAGGTACCACATATTGTTGAAATTGTTGAATAAGAAAGGTAAGTACAAATGTTAAGTTTAGAAGATATAAAACCGGCTGAAGGTTCGACTCATACTAAAAAGCGTAAAGGTAGAGGTATCGCTTCAGGCCATGGAAAAACATCTTGTCGTGGAAACAATGGTGAAGGACAAAGGTCAGGAAATTCGCATAAACGTGGATTTGAAGGCGGACAAATGCCTTCATATAGACAAATGCCTAAACTAAAAGGTTTTAAAAATAAGTTTAGAGAAGAATCTTGTGTAATTAATGTTGCAAGATTAGCTGAGTTGGATACTGAGAATGTTGATTTAGCTTATCTTCAAGGTATAGGTAGAGCTAATTCTTCCGCTGTCGCTTTAAGAATACTTGGAAATGGCGAAATTACTAAAATTGTTAATGTAAAAGCCAGCTATTTTAGTCCGAGTGCAAAAGAAAAAATTGAGAAAGCAGGCGGAAAGGCAGAATTAGTATAATGCAACAAAATATAGATTCAGAAAAAGTCGTGCAAAATTTAATGGCCAGTTGGCAAGCAAGCGGATTGAAGCAAAAGCTTATATTCACTTTTGCCATAATTGCTTTGTTTAGATTTGGTGCACAATTACCTATTTATGGTATCAATAATGAGGTTTTTTTAAATTTAGCAAGTGGTAATAATTTAATTGGATTTTTGGATATGTTTTCAGGCGGTGCCTTGGGTAAAGTTTCGATTTTTGCCCTTGGAATTGGTCCTTATATAACATCTTCGATTATTATGCAGTTAATGGCAGTTATTGTTCCTAGTTTAGAAAAAGCGCAAAAAGAGGAAGGAGAGGCTGGACGTCGTAAAATTCAACAATTAACTAGAGTTTTTACAGTCGCACTGGCTCTTTTTCAATCTGTTGTCTTTGCGTTAGCTTTATATAAACTTCCTGGTGCTATAATGCATGGTGTTAATCCTGTTATGTTTTTTGTGGGTTCGGCTTTTTCCTTAACTGCTGGTGCCATGATTGTTATGTGGCTTGCTGAGTTGATTACTGAAAAAGGTGTCGGAAATGGTGCATCCTTGTTGATTTTTGTTGGCATTATTGCAGGAATACCTTTATATTGTGACAGGACGGCTACTCTTGTAAGCCAAGATGCTATGTTGCAGTTGGGCTTAGTTGCGCTAATTGCTATATTTCTTGCAACTATAATTTTTATTATTGTTTTACATGAAGCAGCAAGAAAAGTTCCTATTGTTTCTGCAAGACGTCAGGTTGGAAATAAGGTATATGGTGGTCAAAATACTAATATACCTTTTAAATTGAATCCAGGCGGGGTTATGCCTATTATTTTTGCGGTTGCAATTTTATTGTTTCCGGCTACTGTTCTTGGTTTTGTTCAACAAATGCATATTGAAAATCCTATGTTGGCAGGAATATTTGAGAGATTAAATTTGCTGCTTAGCGCAAATTCTTTAAGTTATTATGTAATTTATTTTGTTTTAATTGTAACATTGACTTTTTTCTATGCTTCAATTATTCCTTCAATGCAACCAAAGGAAATTGCAAATAATTTAAAAAAATATGGCTCGGCTATTCCTGGGGTTAAGCCAGGAAAACCAACTGCTGATAAATTAAATGAAATATTGACAAGGATTACTTTAATTGGTGCTTTAGCGCTTGGTATTATAGCATTAATACCTACTATCGCGACTAAAGTTACTAATATAACTACTTTTCAGGGCATTGGTGCGACAAGTTTAATAATTCTTGTTGGTGTCGCATTGGATTTTATTAATCAAATAAAAACTCACATGTTGGCTAAAAATTATGAAAGTTTTTTACAACAATAAAGGATAAATAATGAAGAAAGTATTTATATTTTTAGGGCCTCCCGGCTCAGGAAAAGGTACGCAGACTTCAAGATTAGCTGATAAACTTTCGATTCCGCATATTGATACAGGTTCTCTTCTTAGAAAAAATATTCAAGATGGTACCGAACTCGGCGTTATAGCTAAGAGCTTTATTGATAAAGGTCAGTTAGTTCCTCTTAATGTAGTGTCTGATGTTATTAAAGATAGGCTATTAAAGGATGACTGTTTAAATGGTTATATTTTAGATGGTTTTCCTCGTTCTGTTGAACAAGCTGAAGCACTAAAAGTTATTATGGATGAATTAAATACTTTTAGCTTAAAAGATGATACGTTAGCTATATATTTTGATATTCCTACGGATGTTTTAGTTCAGAGGCTTGTAAATAGAAGAAGTTGCCCTAAATGTGGTACTATTTATAATCTTATTTCAAATCCTCCTAAGATAATGGATTATTGCGATATTTGTGACACTAAATTAACTCAAAGAAAAGATGATAATGAAGAAACTGCGCGTCTTCGTTTTGAGACTTATGAGAAAGAAACTGCTCCTTTGTATGATTATTTTAAGCAAATGGGAATATTGAAAGAGTTAGATGCAAATAAGTCTATAAGTGAAATATGGGAGAATTTAAAAAATATTATATTTGATGAAAAATAATATTTTATTTTTTTTATTAAAAAGAGACCCTCATTTTGAGGGTCTCTTTTTAATAAACCAAACAGTCTGAGCATGTTTATATATTTAATATAATTCCATTGTAATGTATTAATAACTATACAATTTTTTTATAATCTAGTCAATAATACATCTTATTGGACTTATATTAAATTTTTAAAGGGCATATATGAAGAAAAAATTGAAGTCAAGTGGAAATGGTTGGGTGCTCTATTTTCAAAAGTCTTTATTGAAACTTTTGGGGTACAAACCTGATGAAGTGAAAATTTTAATAGTTGCAAAAAATTCTTGTCTTTATTTTTCACCTTTGAACGAAAATGAAGTTGATAAATATAAAAATAATATGGTTAGAAATTTTCAAAAGAGCGGAGGAGGATATGGTATATATTTGCCTACTGCGTTAATTGAAGTTTTAGATGTTGATCCTGCTATCGATTTTGTAGATGTTGAAATTGATGAAAATAGAGTTTTGGTGAGAAAAACAAAATGATTTTTTGGTAGTATAATGCTGTTGAGAAAAGAGGAAAAATGATTAACAAAAAGTCAAGAGAAGAAATTAAAATTATGCGCCATGCAGGATCTATTGTTGCATTAGTTCATCAAGAAATGGCTCGTGTTATAGAACCGGGGATAACAACCTTGGAGCTTGATAAAATAGCTTATGATATTATAAAGAAGAATAAGGCAATTCCCACTTTTTTGGGTTATGCAGGTTTTCCTGCTTCAATTTGTACTTCGATTAACGAAGAAGTTGTGCATGGTATTCCTTCTAAAGATAGAATTTTAAAAGAAGGTGATATAATTTCAGTTGATGTAGGTGCAACTTTTCGGGGAATGGTTGGGGATGGTGCTTGGACTTATCCTGTTGGTAAAATTACATCCGAGGTTCAAAACTTATTAAATGCAACCGAAAGAGCTCTTTATGCAGGAATTGAAAAAATGATTCCTGACACTTTATTGGAAAATGTCTCAGCTGCAATTGAGGATGTGGCACTTGAAAATAAACTTGGAATTGTTCGTCAATATGGTGGACATGGCGTTGGAAAAGAAATGCATGAAGAACCTTTTTTATTTAACTATAGGACCAATTCAAATGTTGTTATAAAGAAAAATTGTGCTATTGCAATAGAACCTATGTTGAATTTAGGTTGTGATGAGGTTCATTCTTTAATTGACGGCTGGACAGTAGTTACAGACGATAAAAGACCGTCTGCACATTTTGAACATACTGTTATAGCAAGTGAGGACGGTCCTTTGATTATGACTCAATTATTGTAAATTAAAGCATTTCTTCATAAATTTCTCTTAAATCATTGTAAGTTTCAGGTTTAACTGTGTTGAGTACCAGAAATGATGCAAAATCTGACGCTTCGTTTATATTAAATTTTCCATCAAATTCATTTGATAAATATCCGTTAGAATTTTCATCTAAATTAAATTGGTCTAAATTTTTGTAAAAACTTGCAAATTCTTCAGCGCTCAGTGTTCCTGATGAATCAGAGTTCCCCATTTTTTGGTCTATTATATCAAATAGTATTGTTGACATTGTAAGAGTTTCTGCCAACATATCCTTATCATCAATTTCAGTCAAGTCTTCTTTTTCGGATAAGATGTATTCTGCAAAACTTATTTCCCCATCTCCATCTCTATCCATTGAAAGAACTTCACCTTGGCCGAGTTTTAAAAGTTGCTCGTTATATATTTGTTCATCTGTTGGGTCTTTACCTTCCATAAAATTATATTCGTACCCAATTTTTTCAGTTTCAGAATAAAATTCATCATATATTGTATTTAATTCATTTTCATTTTTAGAGTTTTGTATAGCATACTCTGTTTTAGCAAAATTTGCTTCGTGTTGTTTTTGCCATTCTTTCATTTGATCGAATATTTTAATACCAGTAATGTTTGTCATTTTTACTTCTCCTTTTTGCTTGTATATTCTAATAAAAAAAATATATAAAAAATATTGATATTTATGTTAAGAAATGTAACTAAAATATATATTTTTGAAATTAAGTTTATATATTTGTTTTTATTAATATGTAGATATTAAAAAGGTAAAAAGTTATGTTAATTGATTTGTTAAATATAATGAATAACGATGCTAATGCGAGCGATATTGAAAATCAAATGGTTACAAATAATATGCGCATTAATTTAAAACATAAACAGTCTTCAGCAAAAATTTCAGATATACATGCAAAATATCAAGTTGAAGAAGAAAGAATAAGAAATGAAATTAATTCTCTTGATGAAGAAAATTCAAGTTTAGAATATCAGGATTTAATGGCAGAATTAAAAGAATTGAGAGATATGGAAGATGATGAAGTTGAAGTTGAAGAAAATGCTGCAACTGATTATGAAACTCAACTTCAACTTGAAAATGACAATTTATCTTCAAGATTAGAAGCGATTAAATCAGATAATGAATCTTTAAAAGAATTACATCAGAAAAATATTGAAGATAGTTTTGGATATTTTAACTAAAAAGAAAGAGATAATGAAATTTAAGCCCTGCTCAAATCGAGAGGGCTTTTTGATGTAAAAATATTAAAAATTTGTTATTATGTTGTTAATGAAATTTAATATAAAAATTAAAGAATTTTTAAAAAATGTCGATATAGAATTGGAAGCTGTAAAATTACGGCATGCGAGGATAGTATAGTGCTAAATGTTAAAAATGATTTATTTTTAAACAGTGTTGGAGATTTGATTAGTGCAACATCTCTTAATAGCGAGCATACAATTTTAATTGTTGATGATGAAATAAATAATCTGCAGCTTTTAAAAAGAACTTTCAGAGGTAAGTATACTATTTTAACAGCTTCTAATGGTCTTGAAGGCCTAGAAATATTAAAAAGAAATATAAACGATGTTTCATTGATTGTTTCAGATCATAAAATGCCTATAATGGAGGGAACAAAGTTTTTAGAAGAAGCAAATCAGATAGCTCCGGATGTTATAAAGATTCTTTTAACAGGTTTTTCGGATGTTGAAATTATAACCGATGCTGTAAATAAGTGTAATTTATTTCAGTATATTTTAAAACCTTTTGATCCTCAGGAATTACAAGAAGTTGTAAAAAACGGATTGGATAAATTTGATTTGGCGAGTTCAAAATCTTTAATTTTAAAAGATTTAAAGGAGTTATTCTATAAAACAATTAAGTCAATAGCATCAGCCCTTGATGCTAAAGATCCGTATACTCATGGACATTCCATGAGAGTTACATTGTATTCGATTATACTTGCTAAGGAATTAAATGTCCCTGAAAATCAGCTTGAACAAATAGAAACAGCGGGTTTATTGCATGATATAGGTAAAATTGCTATTCCGCAGGCTATATTGTGCAAACCTGGGAAATTAACAGACAGTGAATTCGCTGTAATGAAGTCTCATCCTTCAAATTCTGAAAGGTTGATTGCAAGTATAAAAAAATTGCATGAAATTTCGCCTGGTGTAAAGCATCATCATGAAAGGTGGGATGGAAAAGGTTATCCTGATGGGTTAAAGGGAGAAGACATACCTTTTGCGGCTCGTGTTATAGCTCTTGCAGATACTTATGACGCTATGACATCTACTCGTTCGTATAGGGTTGCTTTGAGTCATGAAATTGCCATAAATGAAATAGAAAAATGTGCAGGTGCTCAGTTTGATCCTTATTTGGCGCAAAAATTTATTGAAATACAAGATATAATTAAAGCTGCAAAAGAAAATCCTGAAGAATATTATATGAAATATTCAACTTTATATAAGGAAATTAATAATAAATATGATTAAAAAGGTCTTTGTGTTCGTCTGAACCACCAGTTTCAATCAAATTTAGTTGCTTTGCAATTTTAAAAGGCAGTTGTCTTGAGCTGAATTTTATGATGCCTCTAAATCTGTCGTATGGATAATATACTTCTAGACCGTCAAGTCCGTAGTTTTTAAGACACTTCACAAAATGATTTAAAGAAATTACGTTGCAGCAACAAGGATGTGCTAAAATTGCAATTCCGCCTGCTTTGTGTATGGTTTCAATTACTTTTTTTGGATGCCTTGATTTAAACAATCTTGTAATATCATTTTTTGTTTCTTTTTCATTTTTTGTACAAATTTGGTTTAAATCATCATTTTCTACATCAATGCCATAACCTAGAATATGCAATAGAGACATTCTGTAAAAACAATCAAATTCAACTCCTTTTATTAAAATTTCGTCATCTTTGTATTTTGAATTTTTATATCCTTCAATGGTATTATGGTCTGTGATTGAAATATATTTCATTTTTAATTTTTTTGCTTGTTCAACAAGAAAATCAAAATCTTTTTGTCCATCAGAGTAATTTGAATGTATATGAAGATTTATTTTTGAATAAAAATCTTCTTTTTTGAAATTTAAAAATAATTCTTTTATATTCATTGTGTTGCCTAAATTAATTTAATAATAGTATAATTCGGTTAAGGAGATTTTAATATGGTTATTAATTATTTTCAAGATTTGTTTAATATAGTGGTTAATTCTTTTAAATTTTCTTTTAGAAATTTTAAAAATATTATGCCACATATTTTAACTATGATTGCAATTCAAGTAATTGGTTATATTGAGCTTATGTTTGCTTTGTTTTCTTTTGAACAGGGAATATATAGCTTTGGAAGCATATTAAGATTCATAGTTGCTTTGTGTTTGTATTTTTTTGGTTTGTTTTTTATGTTCAAAAAGATTTTATCTTTTTTGTCAAATGAATTTGGTAGTGAGGATTTTTCTAATATAAAAACAATAAAAGCACTTTTGGTTTTTGCTTTTTTTAATTTGGTTCCTTTTTTTGTTTTTATTTTGGGATATGTTATTTCTAAATTATTACCTGACTTGACTGTATTTTTACAAAAGACAGTTAGTATTTTTTCAATAGTTTTTTATTTGTCTTTAAGTTATTCGCTTGCGATGCTTGTGAAACAAAAGAAAAACATGTTTTTTGCAGTTATTGATTCAATTAAATTTTTCTTTAAAAGATTTTTTTATGCTTTTCCTTTAATTTTAATTGTTTATATAGTAGCTTTTATATTAAAGGTAATACTTTTAGCAATTTTAATTTATTTATTTTCTCATTTTAAAAATTTATTTTTAATTCAAACCTTGGATTTTTTTGATGCTATATTTAGTTTATATTCGGTGTATTTTTTTGCTACGCTATATTTCGGTGTACAAGTTAATTTAATAAAAAAATTTGAAGGAGAGTAAATGAAAGTTTTGCTAAAATTAAGTTTAGAGTTTTTTAAAAAATATATAAAAGAATATTTGATTTTGTTGTCAAGACCTATTTTGGTGGGTGTTGTGGGTTTTGTTTTTTTAACTCTTATGTTTATAAACCCATTTTTTGCAATTTTGGGAATTTTTGTTACTATTCCCTGTGTTTTTTATTCATTTTGGAGAGGCATTTTAATAACGTACAGTTTAAATTGTGCTGCTGATCATTTTTATAATAAAAATCCTATTCCTTTAAAAAATTGTTATTCAATGGTTAAAAAAGATGAAAAAGAGCTTGCACTTTGGATAACTTATATTGCCTTGTTTTCTGTTATAGGATATATTCCTGCATTTATTTTATCCAACATTTTTTCACCTGTTTCATTTGGTGCATTTTTTAATTTTCCTCAAGGTACAATGAGCTTTTTGCAAAGTTTAATGTCTTTTAAGATTATTTTGATATATTCAATAAATACACTTCTTTTGATACCATTTTTGAATTATTCTCAACAAGTTTTTTATTTTAAAAAGCCGAAACAAAAATTTTTAAATTTGATTTTGGATTGTTATAAAATTAATATAAAAGGTTATTTAATTGCATTATTTATAGTTTTTGCAGGTTTTGTATTAAGTTCAAATTCTATTTTAATTATTTTAGTTTTATTCTTTAATGTCTTTATTTATGGACTGAATATGTTTTTTTGGTTGACAAAAGGAGATTAATTGTAAACAACGACTTGATTTCTGCCTTGTTCTTTTGCTTTGTATAGGGCATTGTCTGCTTTTTTGTATAGCATTTGAGCTTCTTTGTCATTTTTGTTAAATTCACTTACTCCTATTGAGATTGTGACTGATATTTCTTTTGTGTTTTGAATATTATATTCTTCGATATTTATTTTCTTTTTTTCTACTTGATTTCTTAGTCTTTCCGCTACAACTATTGCTTCATCAAGTTTTGTGTGAGGTAGTAAAAATATAAATTCTTCTCCGCCATATCTTGAGGCAATATCTTCTTCCCTTAATTCTTTTTTAATTGTTTTTGCTACAGTTTTTAATACATAGTCGCCAACTGCATGTCCGTACGTATCGTTAATTTTTTTGAAAAAATCAATGTCAGACATTATACAACATAGTGGTTGATTTTGTCTTTTTGCTGATGCTATGGTTTCTTTTAGTCTTTTTTCAAATTGATGACGATTGTTATAACCTGTTAAAGCATCTATAGTTGCATATTCTAATACTTCAACATAAGATTTTGCTTTAGATAGAGTAATTTGCGCCTGTTGTTTTATTTCTTCCAGATATTCAATTTCTTTTTTGGTTATTTTATCAAAATGATTATATGCAACAATCGCTCCGTATGCTTTTGAATCAACTATAAGAGGAAAAATACCCATTTTTCCTTCTTGTTTGATTATGGTTGGTGATTTTGGAGTGATTTCTTCTAAATATTCATAAATTTTAGTATCAGAGCAATTTTTTGGCCAAATTAATTTGTATTCTTTTTTGTTTTTATTTTTAATAAAAATATAAATTAAGTGTTCTGAGATAAATTTATCAATCATTTCACCCATTATGGGCAAAATATAGTCGGGTTCATATTGTGTTTCTGTTATTTTTGCGATATTTCTTACTGTTTGATGAAATTTTGAGCTAATTTTAATTATTTCTTTATTTTTTAGTGTTGCTGTAAGCATAGAAATTTGCGCTATTACAAGTGGTAGAATTTTAAAAAAATCGTTATTTGGGTCTATTTTGTCACATAGTTTTAATTTTACAATTCCAAGAGTTTTGTTTTTTTGACAAATTGGAAAATATAAAATATTTTCTTCAATTTCAAAATTGCTTTTTTGAATTAGAAAATTATCAAATTTTTGTTTTATTTTAATGTTTTTATTATTTTGTACAAGGTTTTCCCAAGGTTTTGTAAAGTCTTTTAATAAAAAAGAATATTCATCCATAAGATAAATTTTTAATTCATCAACACTGAAAAATAGTCTTAAAGCTTTGGAGAAATTTTCAACTAAATCATTTCTGTCTTTTGTTTCTTCAAAAGATTTAATAAGTGTATATGAAAAATTGTATAAAGTTTCAAATTCCATCTATATGTCACCCATAAAGACCTTTCTTCCCTCGCAAATTTTAAAATATTCTATTAATTCTTTTTGTTTGGTTTTATTATTTTCATCAATTATGAGTTTTCCTGCTTTATATTCATTTGGAGTATTTTCTTCTTGTTCTTTTATTTTTTCAAAATACTCTTTATCATTAAAAATGGCTATTTTTTGGTTTACTTCATCTAAAATATCAAATATGTAGCGTGTTTTATCAGGTTCATTTTTCGAATTTAGTATTAGTGCTGCTTTTTTAAATTCTTCTGCTGCACCTCTATAGTCTTTCATGTCTTTTAAAATAATAGCAAGGTTAAAGTGCGCTTCATATTCAAAAGGTTCTATTTCTATTGCTCTGCAATAGTAATAGCCTGCTTGATTGTAGTTTTTTAAGAGTTGGTGTATTAATCCAAGATTGTAGTTTGAGTTATAAGTTTTTAAGATATTTACTGCTTCTTCATAAGATTCGCTTGCTTTTTGAAGATAATATTTACTTGTATTTTGATTTAAACCTGCCAGTAAAGATTTTGTGCGATAAGCAATTCCCATATTATAATAAGCAACTCCTCTGTTGTGTATGTATGATTTTTTGCTATCTACTAAAAAAGGGATCTTTATGAAGCGAGGTTTGTTTGAAATAACTTTTTTATATTGTTTTATAGCTTCGTCAGTGTTATAAGTTTCTGATAAAATTATTGCATAATCTATTCTTGCAACTTCATAATCGGGTTTTATAAGTAGTGCTTTTTCATAATTTTCTAATGCAGAGTAATAGTCTTCATATACAACGTATATGTTTGCAAGGTTATACATTGCTTTATAGTGTTTAGGATGGAGTTTTATGCCTTTTTCATAAAAATAAATGGCTTTTGATAGGTCTTGTTTTTTAAAGGCTTTATCTCCTTTATAAATCCAATAGTATCCTCTGAATTTGTTTATTTCTCTTTTATAAAAATCAAAAAATATAAATATGCTTAAAGCAAAAAGTATGATAAGTATTCCGCTTATCACTTTTGCTAAGGTTGATTCAAATATTTTTTTTAGTTTTTTCATTTTGGCGACGGTTTTTTATTTTTTACGTTTCAAAAAGCTTATAGAGTCTTTCTTCTATGATTTTGTTATCAAGTTCATTTTTTTCTTTATTTAAGTTCAGTGCTTTTTGGTATTGCTTTGCAGCTGTAATTTTTTCGTTTAACATCTCATGACTTCTTGCAAGATTAAAATGTGCTAAAACGTATTCGGGATTAATTTTTACTGCGGTTTTAAAATATTCTGCTGCTCTGTTTGCATCTCCGAGTCCATCTAGAAATACCACTCCTAAATTATTGTATGCTATATCATAGCTTGAATCTAATTCTATCGCTTTTGAATAGAATATAATTGCTTTTTCTATACAATCTTTTTCCCAATACGCCATTGCTAATCGAGAATATATTTTTGGATTATCTGAGTCTTCATTTAAAGCTAGATTATAGTACTCAATGGCATTATCAAGATTTTCAATGTCATAATAGATATCTGCTATTGCTTCATGAATTTGAGATTTATTTTTAGTTAAAAGTAAGCTATTTTGAAGCATTGAAATGGCAGCTTCCGAGTTTCCTTTTATTTGATGATATATTGCAGCTAAAGCTTGAGCTACAACTGATGTCCATTCGTCATTCGGATTTGCTTCAAGAGCTTTTTTGTACAATTCTATTGCGCTATCATATTGTTCTAATTGAACATAAGCATAAGCGAGTGAATTTTGGTAATAGGGGTTATTTTCATCGTATTTTAAGGCGAGTTTGAATGCGCTAAGGGCATTTATTCTTTCGTCTTTTTTTAGGTATAAATGCCCTAGCTCATAATAGCATTTTGAAAGTTCGGGGTATTTATTCGCTAAAATTGTATAAAAATCAATTAGTTCATCAGTTTTGTCATTTTGATATTGTTCGATAAATTCAATTATATTGACAACTTTCATTGGATCATTATCTGATAAGATTACGACATTATTCAAACAATCAAAAGCAATGTCATAGCGACTTTTTTTGATTGCAATGCGTGCCATTCTTTCATATAAACTGATTGATTTTTTGGAATTGTCTACGGCATTAAGGTATATGTCGTATGCTTTTTTTTCGGAATTTACTTTTTCAAAAAATCCCCCTACTGCTTTGTATTTTGTAAAATTAATATCATCAGATATATTTCTAATAAGCATTTTTATGCTTGCCTTATCAAACAGACTCATTAATGTTCCTGTTATTCCATAATATAGAGCATTCGTGAAGTCATTGATTGATTTTTTTTCGGTAGAATTTTTTATTTTTTCTAAACAAGTTAAAGCAAGGACAAGACGTGTTCTTGAGGTTGCCGGTTTTAATTTTATTGCTGTTTTAAATTCCTCTTTTGCTTTTTCAAACTCTGAATTTAATGATAAAAAATACCCCAAATACATGTGGGCATTTGCATCATTCGGGTTTATCTTTACTGCTTTTAAACATTGTTCAATAGCACTTTGAACTCCTATCTGACCATTTTTATGTAGAAGTGTTGCAAGTCGATAGTAAGCACTTGTTAGCTCGGGGTTTTCTTTAATTGTTTCAATATAGCAGTTTATGGCCGTGGTTAAATCTTCGTTTGTTGCTTTAAGAAGATATCTTTGATGAGCTGCAACTGCTAATTCCAGTGTTTTTTCAGAATTTGTCATGGTTGTATCGTCTTTTCTTTGGGGAATTTTGTTTTTTTGTTTTATTAACATTTATAATCCTTGCTTTGATAGAAAATACTGTACTATCAAGCTATCGATTTTATATGATTATGCTTTAATATTCCAAACAAAAAATCATCTATATGTATGAAAAATAAATACCACACTATTTATATAGTGTGGTATTTCGTATTTAAAATACTTAATTAATATTAGTCATCCAACGCATCAACACCGGGAAGAACTTTTCCTTCAATAAATTCCAAAGAAGCTCCACCGCCTGTTGATACATGTGTGAAATCTTCTGCTTTTGCGAATTTTTTAGCTGCTGAAACAGAGTCTCCCCCGCCTATAACTGAAGTTGCACCAGATTTTGTTGCTTCAACTATTGCTTTTAACACTGCTTTTGTGCCTTCTGCAAATTTTGGATTTTCAAAAGCACCAACAGGTCCGTTCATTAATATTGTTTTAGAGGATTTAATGACATCACTGAATGTTTTTTGAGTATTTGGACCTGCATCTACACCTTCAAAACCATCAGGTATATCATTTACATTAACTATTTTATTTTCGCCGTTTCCTGAAAAATCATTTGTAACAAGCACATCTGTAGCCAGAATAAGGTTGACTCCTTTAGCTTTTGCTTTAGCTTCTATTGCTTTTGCTGTTTCAAGTTGATCGTCTTCGCATATAGAATTACCTATTTTTCCGCCATTGGCTTTAACAAAAGTATAAGCCATACCACCGCCTATAATAAGGTTGTCAACTTTATCAATTAAATTTTCCAAAACCCCGATTTTAGTTGAAACTTTTGCTCCGCCAACAATAGCAGTAAAAGGGTGTGAAGGATTGTTTAAAGCTTCTCCTAGACATCTTAATTCTTTTTCCATCAAAAGTCCTGAAACAGCAGGTTTTAATATTTGTGCTAATTTAGCAGTTGATGTGTGATTTCTATGAGCTGCACCAAAAGCATCATTTACATAGAAATCCCCGAGTTTTGCAAGTTCTTTAGCAAAAGTCATATCGTCATCTTTTGCTTCTTCTTCTTTATAAAATCTTATATTTTCTAATAATGCAACTTGTCCATCTTTAAGTGTTTCAAGTTCTTTGTCTGCACCTTTGCCAATAGGTGATTTAATAAATAAAACTTCTTGACCTAGCACTTTAGATAAATGTTTTGCGACAGGTTCAAGTGAATATTCGGGTTTTATTTCGCCTTTAGGACGTCCTAAGTGTGCCATTAGGATTACTTTTGCACCCTTATTAGTTAAAAATTTTACGGTAGGTAAAATTGCTTGAATTCTTGTATCATCTGATACATTGTTATTTTCATCCAAGGGAACATTAATATCTACTCTGACCAGAGCTTTTTTTCCTTTGATGTCGCTTAAATTTTTGATTGATTTTTTCATATCCGAAACTCCTTATGTAATCATAACATAAGGTAATTTTAGAATAAATATAAACAATCTTCAACTTTATTTAGTAAAGAAATTTTTAATTGCTGAAAGAAAATCTAAAATTAAACTTTTTATAATTGAAATTAAACTTTCTTCTTCAATTACTTTTTCATCCTGTTTTTCAAAACTGTCATCAGGATAATCTTTTGCAAATTCAATAGGTTCTTCTTCAGAGTTTTCTCTTTGAAAATAACCAGTGTTACCCCCTCCGCCTGCAGTTGTTTTTGAGGAAGCTTGTACGTTAGATAAATTTCTATTTGGATTAATATCAAATGACATAAAATCACCCTCTTATACTAAGATTATAGCATAATAGGGCGATTAGTTCAATTATTTATTAAAATAATTAATTTTATTTGACAGGTAATTTCAAATTATCTTGAAGTTCAAGAATGACTTTTTCGCCTTTTTTTGCTTTGTAATGAAGTCCAGGCGAAACTACACCGGAAACAAGCCCTACTCCGCCGCCTATTGAGCCACCAATAATAAGTCCAGTAATTGTGTGGCCAGCAGCAACACCTATTGCTGCACCTAAACCTGACCCTACACCTCCGATTGAAAGAGTATAAGCTGCAATTTTTCCTGCTGTTTCCTTTGCGCCTTCTTGCAGATATTTTTTCTTCGCTAATTCAACGCACACGGGAATATTTGTTCCGTCAGGAAGTAAGATATGAGTAAATTCCATATATACTTTTGCATTTCTTGAGAACCATTTTGGAGATTCTATGCAGGTAATCCTTGCTATAAGAGAAGAATTACATGGTATTAAAAGAGTTCCTTCGATTGTTTTGACGTCATTTTCAAAAATAAATTGCACATAGTCTCCTGTTTTATAATATTTTGAGTTAAAATTTTGTGCAAAATTTACAACCAGATTGTTTTCTTTTTGAATGACATTACCGCTTGGAGTAATTTTAACAAGGTCGATTTTGGCATCTTTAACTGTTTGTAAGTGTTCAACATCTGTATCATTATAGCTATATGCAAGTCCTTGCAGAGATAATGATGAAAAAATTAAAGATAGTATAGTTAAAGACATGATTTTTTTAAACATAAAAACACCCTCGTAAATCTTTATTCTACTTTTATATATTATCAGAAAATTTAATATTCTTAAAGTAGTGTATTTTAATTTCTGATTTTAGACTTTTGGATTTGAAAATTTTTGTATAATCTTTTTTAAAGTTTTTATTGTTTAACATATAGTCGTATCCAAGACATTTTCTTGATATTGGTTCATTTGGATTCGTATTTAGTGCACTGTAGCAGCATTTAATTTTCTTTTTGTTGTTTTTAAAGATTATTTTTTCACTATCAATTATATAGTTTATTTCCACATCTTCAGGATTAAAAACATTATCGTCCTGTATATCACCTTCTAGAATAATTAAGTCGTATTTGTTAAGTTTGTAATTGTCAATATTTGCTGCATTTAAAAAATCAAAGTCTTTTTTAATATTTAATTCTTTTAAATATAAAAGGGAAGAGTCAGTTGTTTTTATAATTCCAATTTTTGATGCGTTTTTATATTTTTCATTTATGGTTTCAATTATGTCTGGTGCAAGTTCAAAAACGCTTGTAATCTTGCTATTAAAACAATCATCGTTAAATTTGGATAGGTTAAAATTATTTTCTTTTAAGTTTTTAATCACAATAAAAAAAGGCATTCTTTTAATGTGTGTTGAAATAAGTGTCATATAAAAAATCATAAAAAATATTATAACGGGTTTAATAATACTTTTTTTTCTGTACGAATAAATAAGACAAATGTTTGAAAGACAGACAAAAGCTACAACAAATCTTATCGAAAAAATCATATAACCTATGCTTAAGGACAAAGTAATAATGTTAATTAAAAAGCCCAAAGCTAATAAAAAAAGAAATATTGTTCTTTTATTTTTATTTAAAAATATTTTAAAAATTGAAACAAAAATGCAAGGTAAAAATACTAAAAATCCTAATATTCCAAAACCTACAATTTGTTCATCTGTTATAATGTTCACTTTTTCCATTTCAACGTTACAGCCTATTGAGGGATTAATATTCAATATTTGAAAAATGAGATTTTTAAGATGAAGTATTTTATCATTTAGATAATAACCCCATTTGAAGCCTGTAAAATCTATTGCCTGAAATGAAAAATGTATTAAATTTGAAATAAAACCTTTATATCCTCCCCAAAATCTGTGTCCCAGATATGCTGCATGGTTAGAAAATGGGTTGTGAAAATCTATCAGATTTAAAATATAGTTGTAAGATGAAAAAATAAAAAAGTTTAATATAAGAAAAGCGATGAATATATTAATATTTTTGAATTTTTTTTCTTTTTTAATGTAAAATGAAATTCCAAAAATTAAAATCATAAAACTAAAAAGCATTATAAAACCAGTACTTTTTACGCCAAGAGCAATAGCTAATGAAAGGGAAGAAAAATAAAGGTATTTTTTATTGTTTTTTAGATATAATGCGGTTGCACATAAAAAAAGTGCTCCGATAATGATATCTGTTTGCAGGCTTGGAATTTGTATTATAATAGCAGCTAGTGATGAAAAAAGAAAAATAATCCATAGTCTTTTTCTGTATGAAATTTTAAATTTTGAACAAATATCAAAACTTGAATAAATTGCAAGAATATATGAAAAAAAAGATAAAAGTCCGCATCCTTGGAAGTTATTTTTTAGGGCTATTATCCAAGTGTAAAAAATTTCTGAATTTATTGGCATGATTAATGCTCTTATGTCATTTGTTTCAAAATGAGAAAGGTTTTTTTGAGATAGAAATTCAACCGCTCTTAAAAAGTGATATGTTTGACTATCGGGTTCTAAAGGTGGCATTACAATAGCCAAAATTAAGGTTGTAAAAATAAGGATAATAAAACAAATTGACAAGATAATTAATGATTTGTCAAGTATTAAAGCATTTTTTAGTTTTGTTAAATTGATTTTTAAGGTCAATTTTGAAAATTTTTTGTTTTTCCATAAAAAAAATAATAAAATTAATTCAAATATGTTAAGAATAATTATATTTGTTCCATTGATCAAATTTAATAAAGATAAAAGTTCTATATTTAAAATAACTAATGCAAAAAAGGCAATGAAAATAATTAGTCCGCTTCCGATAATTGAAGCGATAATATATGAAGAAAAAAGATTTAATAAGATCCCTAAAAAAAACATATATTAATTTTACAAATTATGTTTTAATTACGCAATAAGAAACCTGCGTTTGATAAGTTCTCTTTTGTTGTTTATAAAATCATTCTTGTTCATATATGATTTTAGAGACCCTTCTTTTAGAATTATGGAAATATATGCTAAAACTTCATTTTGAAGATTGAAGAGTTTTAATTTATCGTCTAAAAGTGTAATTACAAACTTTTTTGAATTTATAGAATTGACATTTTTCATATCTAATCCTATTATTTGGTATTTTTTTGTCATTTCTATAATTTTATTTGCTAAATTGTCATCTATCTTAGTATTGTTTATAATTAAAATAATTTTATTTTTATATATTGATTGGCTAAAGTCCATTTTGTCATCCTAATTATTCCTTTTAATATTAAGATATTTTAAATTAAATGTTAATTATTACAAAGAATGAGTTTACTATAACTTTCGTTTGAAAAAAAATCATGATAGTATAATTTTAAGGAATTTTTAAATAGTAAATGAAAATATTAGAATATTTTAAAAGCCAAAAAGAAGATAATAATTTTAATCTATTGCCAGACGGAATTTTTACGCTTGAACAAGACGGAAAAATAGTTGATGTCAATGATAGTGTTCTTAAGATGTATAGTGCTAATAGATTTAATATGTTGGGACATTATTTTTCCGAGTTTGTAGAAAATGGTACTGATGTTTTGAATAAAATAGTTCAGGATGGTTCATCTGAATTGGTCAGAGCTTTTGTTAAAGAAGAAGAAAAACCTTCTTTATTGCTTGAAATAACTGCAAAAAGAAATTTAGAAACAAATAAAGTATATGTTATTGCAAGAAATGCAACACAGCAACATAAAGAAAATAAGGTTACCAAGGAAAAGTTTGTAGTTGCGCAAAAAATTATAGATGAAAAAAATGATTTTCTTTTGGATTCATCAGGCGTCATTTTATCAAATCTTGTTTCAATAAGTGGGTTTTCTCGTGCGCTTTTGGATGGAATAGGCGGCGCGTTGTCCGAAAAGCAACAAAAATATTTGAACATAATTAATTTAAATGCAAGAGATTTAAATTATGATCTTGAAAAATTATTTACTCTTTTTAGGGTTGAATCCAAGAAAAATGAGTATAATAATAAACTTTTTGATTTAATTAGTCTGATAAAATCAATCAATCGGGTTTATGAGAAGGATTTTAAGGATAAAAAAATTATATTTTCTCTTGATTATTCAACTTTGACTGAAAGAGACTGCTTTTTAGATAGTGAAATTGTTGAATATATTTTGCGTTGTATAATGGATATTTTTTTAAGATTTGCAAATTTAGGTAAATGTTCTTTGAATATCGGACATCCTCCTTTGGAATTTCTTAAAAACAGGGAATTCTTGGCAAATGATTCTTATGATACTACAAAGTATGTTTTATTTGAGGCGAAAATTGCAGATTTAATATTTAATCAAGATGAACTTAATAATATTTTTGATACATATTATAAAGGTTCTGTTAAACGCCCTATTGGGCTTAAGGCTTCATTAAATTTATTAAAAAATTATATTACGGATTTTAAGGGTGAAATTTGGGTATATTCAAAGGAAAATTTTGGCACAATGTTTACTTTTGTGTTACCTTTGAGGTAGATGGATAAAAAGAGTAAAATTTAATGGCAAATGTAGTATTAAAAAATATTTCTAAAAATTTTGGTAAAAAAGAAATTTTAAAGAATATTGATATTGAAATAAATGATGGAGAATTTGTTGTTCTTGTAGGGGCATCAGGTTGTGGTAAGTCAACACTTTTAAGAATGATTGCAGGGCTTGAAGCTGTGACTTCTGGCGATATTTTTATAGGTGATAAATTAGTTAATAATGTTGCTCCAAAAGATAGAGATATAGCAATGGTTTTTCAAAATTATGCGCTTTATCCTCATCTTTCGGTTAAGGATAATATTGCTCTTGGTTTAAGGGTTAGAAATGTTGCAAAATGCGAAATTCAAAGAAGAATAACAAGGGCTGTTGAAATTTTAAAACTTGAAGATTATGTCGATTCAAAACCAAAAGAATTATCCGGAGGTCAACGTCAAAGGGTGGCTTTAGCTCGTGCTATTGTTCGTGAACCTAAGGTTTTTTTAATGGATGAACCTTTATCTAATCTTGATGCAAAATTAAGAAGTGAAATGCGTTCTGAAATTAAAAAACTTCATAAAAAACTTAAAACAACTTTTATTTATGTAACGCATGATCAAACGGAAGCTCTTACAATGGGGGATAGGATTGTTGTTTTAAATCAAGGTTTAATACAGCAAATTGATACTCCATACAATATATATAACCATCCGAAAAATGTTTTTGTAGCCACGTTTATGGGTGCAAATCCAATGAATATTGCAAAAGCCGAAATAAAAAATGAGATTATGGTTATGGGTAATATTTCCATGAGTTTAAATTCTATGCCTGTATCAATTAAAAATAAAGAAAATATTTTGGTTGGTGTTCGTCCTGAAAATGTTGTTGCTGAGGGTAATCCTTTGTATCCTTTTAATATAATCAAATTTAGCGCAAAAGTCATATTTGAAGAAAATTTGGGCGCATATAAAAATGTGTATTTTAAAGTGGGCGATAGTGAATTCTGTTCAACTGTAAATGCTCAGATACCGACTGGCTCAGAAATTAAATTTTCAATAAATCCAAAAGATCTACTCTTTTTTGATGTAGAAACCAATGAGCCTCTCTATAAGACAGCTAATTTTGGTATTTAAAAATAAATTTGATTTAGTGCGTTAAATATTGCTTTTACATTGGCTTGAGCGGTGGATGTGTCTATTGCTCTACCTATAATTTCTTTTTCGTCTTTATCAAGCATACAAATCATACTCATTGCTTTTGCAGATGAACCTTCAGAGTCGCTATCTAGTGAATATTGTTTATAATAAGATAATTTTGTTTCAAAACCAAGTTGTTTTAAACCGTTTAAACAAGCATCCAAAGGGCCGTTTCCTTGACCTATAACTTCTTTTCTTTCTCCTTTAAAATTAAAAAATAAATCAAAAATCCCTTTTTCTATTTGTTTGAAAGAAATTAATTCAAACGCTCCTTTTATGTTACAAATTTTATTAAAATATAATTCTAAAATTTCTTTGTCTGAAAGTTCTCCTTTTGCTTCTGCAATTTTTTTTGCTATGGGTGTTAAATAAACTGATTCTTGTATTGTTATTGGGTATTTGAGTGCTTTAATAATGTCATAAATTGCAGTTTTACCCGATTGAGACGTGAAGCCAATTTTTTCATCATCATACCTTCCTATTAAACTAGGATGTATAGGTCTGTATGCTCCAAAATCCATATCTTTTGTTTTAATTGCTCCATCTTGATGTATTCCGCTTCTGTGTGCTAGCGCTTCTGGTCCTATAAGGGGAGCTTTTTCGTATATTTTTATTTTTGACATTTGGGAGATAATTAGGGCTGTTTCATATAATTTTTCAAGTTTTATTCCTGTTTTAATTCCACTATTATGTAAAGTTACTACGACTTGCATGAAATCCGTGTTTCCCGCGCGTTCCCCTAGTCCATTAAGACAACATTCTAGTTGTTGTGCACCTCTAAAGTAGCTTTCAACAGTTGTTGCAGTTGCCATTCCAAGGTCATTATGATTATGGACAGAAATTATTATATTTTCAGGTAAGTTTTCCTTTACTTTTGTTACCATATCAAGAAATCTTTTAGGTCTGTATCTTTCAACTGTATTTGGCAAATTTATTGTTGTAGCACCATTTCTGACTATATCTTTTAGTACATCTATAACAAAATCAAGGTTTTCTAGACAGTCTCCAAAATGTTCAACCGAAAATTCTATGTCAGCATTTTTATTTTCTTTTAAAAGATTTTTATATCCGTATTCAACTGCATCTATTGCAAGGGATGCAACTTTATCGGGCTTTTTATTAAGCACATTTTCCATGTGAAATGGGGACAGTGTAATAAATGTGTGTAATCTTGGTTTTTTAGCATTTTTAACTGCAAGAATTGCTTTATTAATGTCATCTTTATGTGCCCTTGCAAGAACTGAAACAAGAGTATTTTTTGAACGTTCGGCAAGAATTTTGCAACATTCAAAGTCCATTTGAGAAGAAGCTGGAAAGCCTATTTCAATGGCAGGTATATTAAGTGATACAATTTTATCAAAAATAAATTTTTTTTCTTCTAAGCTCCAAGGTTTTTTTAATGATTGATTGCCATCTCTTAAGGTGATGTCATAAAAGAATGGGTTTTTGGATTCTTGTGTGTGGCTATCTTTTCTTTGCATAATCTTAATATCCGAATTTATTTATTTTTGTTTATTTTTTGTTATAATAAATTTTATTCTAAATTGTTGATTAAGGTCAACGGGGAGAATGTAAAAAAATGTAAAGCGTGCTATTTTAGTTAGCAAATTTTGACATTTACGGTTTTTAAGACATTGGTTAATATAGAGTAAATTTATGAAAATAAATAGCATTAACAATCAACAAAATTTTAGAGGTTCTTTTGGTGAGAAAACGATTGGATTTATTACCAAACATCCTGTTTTGTTAACTGCGCTTGCAGGTTCTTCGGTCATTGCTCAAAAAGTTGTAATGTCAGCTTCTGAAGCTACTATAGGTCCTGTAATGGATGTTGCTATTGGAAAAACAATTACCAAAGTTGCGAAAGAAGAGGACGGAAGAACTAAACAGAGTTCAAAAGTTCAAGCAGTAAGAACTTTTGCACAGGCAGTTGGAGGAACGATTGTTGGTGTTGTAATAAGGGGTGTTTGTATAGCTGGTGCTACTGCATTGTGCATGAAAGCAGGTGAAAAGGTAGGGAATGCTCTCGGTGATAAATTTCCGGATAAATTTGCAAAGATCGTAAACGATGGACTAACAAAAGATAGTAGTAGTTATAAGCGGTCATTAAATGCTTCGGCTTGGGGTAAAAATATTGGTGGCGCTGTTGCTTTATTGGTTATGCTTGTTACAAATTTTGTAATTGATGCTCCTTTTATAAATTTAATTAATAAAAGTACAGCCAAATTTGTCAAAAATGTTGGTTCTAAGTTGAAAAAACCCCAAGAAAATCAAAATGCTAAGGAGGTTAAATAATGGCTCCAGATATTCAACAAGTAAATAAAGGAATATGGAGACTATTGGAGGCTTGTACTCCTGATACTTCTAAGGCTGGCAATACTTTATTATATTTGAATGCTATCGGTATGTTATTTGCTGCTGCAAGTAATACTGCTGCGAGCGCAATAGATAAAAATACGTCTTCTGAAGATAAAAAATTTCTTATTCCTGCTGGTGTTGTCACAGGTGTTGCAAATATTGGAATTTACTTTTTGATGACAAGAAAATTAATTAAATATTTAGAAAAGTCGGCACTTAATTATGTTAATAACATGAAAGATGCTGAATTAGTCACAAAGGCAACTGATTTTGCAAAAAGAGCTGTTAAAAAAGCAGAGAAAGGCATTTTTAAAAAACCTGAATTAGCAGTATCTATGAAAAAAGATTTTTTCAAAGGAGGAGATGTTAACGGAGCTATAGAAGATGCGGCTAAATTAGCTTATAAGGACAATGTAAAAGCTGCTGCTAGTGTTGCAGGTGCTTTTGCAGGTGCTATTATTGGTTGTTCTATTTTAACTCCTATCATAAGGGATGTTGGCGCTTACTTCATTCAGAAAAAAATGGAAAAGAGTAATCCGGATTTAAAAAATAAACCATACAGACCTTATTATGATCCTTCAAGAGTTGGAACAGGTATATATAACAGAAGGCAACCTCTTTCAATGACTAGTTTTAAAATGTATTTAACTAAAAATTACAATGATACAATGAAAATATAATTTACCATTGAAATTTTTTCGGTATCGGGTCGTATTTGCTTCCTTTGTAGTATGGATGGCATTTTAGAATTCTTTTTATTCCAAGGTATATTCCTTTTAATGTTCCAAATTTTTTAATTGCTTCATAAGTATAAGTGGAGCATGTCGGTTCAAATCTGCATACTGAAGGAGTGAATTTTGAAAAAAATTTGTAAATTAAAATTAATTTTAAACAAAGATTTTTAAGCATTTTCTTTTGCCTTTAAAATATTTTCGACTTTAATAAAATCATCTTCGGTATCTATATCAATAATTTTTGGAGTTATGTAGGCAATAGGATTGTGTCCTATAAAATCTTTTGTTTCTTTTAGAATATCACAAGGGAGAATATAAATCGCGCCGTTTTCGGCTAACATTTTATAATGCTCATTTATGTCTTGTCTTCTTGGACGAGTCCTAAAATCATATAAAGCTTGAAGTTTTCTGTCGTGTAAAATACGCCATTTAGCATGTGTATAACCTATGTCATAAGCTCCAAAACAGCTATCATAACCTTCTTTAGTCGCTTTAAAATAAAATTCAAAGGCATTATCGATATATTTTTCATCTCTTAAAGGGCAAGTTGGCTGCAGAAGTACTACATAATCGGGTTTGTATTCTTGTTTTTCAAGATTTTCTATAACATTAAGCATAACCGGAGCTGTTTTTGTCTCATCTTGAGCGAGTTCAATCGGGCGTTTTAGAGTATCAGCTCCATATTTTTTGCTTATTTCTATAATTTCTTCATCTTCTGATGAAACAATAGTTTTGGTTATATATTTCGAATTTAGTGAAGCCTCAATTGTATATGCAACAAGGGGTTTATTTAAAATCGGTTTAATGTTTTTTCTTTTAATTCCTTTGGAGCCGCCTCTTGCAGGAATTATGCTTAATATTTCCATATTTTTTCCGCCTCATTGTATTCGGTTAAGTTTAAATCTAATTCCTTTAAGTATTTTTTCAAATTTGATTTAGTTTTAGCAGTTAAAAAAACAATTTCTTCATCTTGTCTTAAGGTAATCATATATTCTTCTTTTGGTAGAAAGTTGTACTTTAAAAGCACATCACCTATAATGCAGCTTTCAAAAATATCTGACCAATCTAAATTAAAACATTCACTGAAAAAATTGACATTCATATCATCAAAAAAACTGTTATAACCTAAAAGGTAAAAATTATTTTCTTTTGTTAATATGAAATCAAATCCTAAAATTCCAATATATTCTTCTCCTTGAGATGAAAGAGAGGTTATTGTTGGTAAAATTGCTGATTTTAAGATGTTTTCTTTTAATTCTTCATTGATAAAATTGGGTTCAAAAATTGCAACGTTATTTTGATATTTTGCGCTTGTTCCAATTATTTTTGCGCTATATCCATCTGAAATAGCCCAAACGTTGATATTTTTACCTTCAATATAATCTTCAATTATAATTTTTTTGTTCCCGTTTTCAAAAAATTTATTGATAATTTTTTGACCTTGGTTATATGTTTCTGCAAATTGGCTACATTCTTGAAAGTTATGAATATCTGGTTTTATTGTTTTTGGAGTTTGCATATTTTTTATGTAATCGAAAGCTATTTGAGCTTTGTCGGCTATGATAAATTTTGGAGTTAGAATTTTATTTTTATGCATGAATTTTTTAGCGGTTGCTTTTGAAATAGTAATGCTAATAGCTTCTGCTGAAGGTGAAAAGACACTTATATCAAATGCGCTTAATTCTTCTTGTATGCCCGTACTGGTAATTTCTTCGTCCAGAATTATAACAAGATTGATTTTGTTTTTAAGACTGAATTTTTTAATGTCTTCAAATTCTTTAAATTCAATATAATTTTCGAGATTTTTAATATTTGAAAAAACAATATTTTTCGGATTTTTTTTCAATAATTGAAAAAAAACCTTAGCAGGATAATTGTTGCCTAAAATTAAAATTTTCATAGGAGTATTATATCATAATTCTATTACATCTTTTTTAAGAAAATATGATATAATTCAAATTATTATTTAAGGAGTTTTTTAATTTGGAAGAAAATCAAGAAAAAAGCAATCTTCTCGATGAAGATTCAGAAAAAAAAGAGGAATTTTCTGATTTTGATGATGACGACAATCAAATTGTTGATATTAAAAGAGATATAGAAGTTCTTGATAATCTTGAAAAAGAGGCAGAAAATCAGGAAAAACAAGAAAGCGTAATTGAACAAGAATTAAGTGAAGAAAAAAATGAAAAAAATTTAATTTCTGAAGAAAATCCTTCTCAAGAAGAAACCGAGCTTTCGCAATGGGAAGAATTGGATAAAAATAATGCTGTTGTTAAAAAATATATTGTATATATTGCAAGGGATTTTATACCATATATTGATAATCTTTCAACCGATGAGAGAAGTGCATATATTAATGACGCTATCCAAATAAAAATGGATTTAGAGGATGAAAAAAAGTTACAAAATAAAAAAAGAAAGCTTTTTTTGCATTTGATTGTCTCTATATTAACTTTTTGCATTATGACACCTATTGCGCTATTAGGAGTTAATAAAGCAATTCTTGTAACTTTTGAAAATTATAAGTATTCGCAGGATAACTTTGAAAAGTTGTATAAACAAAGGTTTCAAAAGAATAAGGCTTATATGCGCTCTGTTCAATATAATAAAGAACACAATACAAAATAGTTTGAATTATTTGTTTAAGATTTCATTTAAATCTTCTTTTGGTGTTGTTATGGCTTTTATTTTGTATTTTTCGTTTAATATGGCTAAGATATTTGGAGAAATAAAAGCAGGCAGTGTGGGCCCGAGTTTTATATTTTTAATACCTAAAAACAAAAGAGTCAGTAATATGCAAACTGCTTTTTGTTCATACCAAGATAAAATCATGGATAAAGGTAAATCATTAACGTTGCAATTAAATGTTTTTGCTAGTTCAAGTGCAACTTTTATTGCAGAATAAGCATCATTACACTGCCCCATATCTATAAGCCTTGGAATACCTTTAATTTCGCCTAAATTTATGTCATTAAAACGGTATTTTCCGCAAGCTAAGGTTAAAACAAGAGAATTTTTCGGAGTCAATTTCACAAATTCCGTATAATAATTTCTCCCTGTCTTTGCGCCGTCACATCCTCCGACAAGAAAAATATGTTTAATTTCCCCTGATTTTATTAATTCAGTTAGTTTATCTTTTATGGTTATAATGCTATTGTGTCCAAAGCCTACAGTTAAGGTATCTCCGCCGTTTATTCCCGTCATTTTTTTATTTTCTTTATATCCGCCAAGTTTAAGTGCTCTTTTAATAACAGGGCTAAAATCATTTTCAACATGAGATACATCAGGATATCCCACAACAGAAGTTGTAAAAACTCTATCTCTGTAGCTATTTTTTACAGGCATAATACAATTTGTCGTAAATAAAATAGAAGCTGGAATATTATCAAATTCTTTTTGTTGATTTTGCCAAGCGGTACCAAAATTACCTTTTAAATGTTTGTACTTATTCAACTCAGGATATCCGTGACATGGCAACATTTCACCATGAGTATAGATATTTATACCTTTATCTTTAGTTTGCTCCAACAAAAGCTTTAAATCTTTTAAATCATGCCCGCTTACAACTATAAAAGGCCCTTTTTCAATATTTGTTGTAACTTTTTTAGGAGATGGATTTCCATAAGTTTTTGTATTTGCTTCATCTAAAAGCCCCATGCATTTTAGATTTATTTCACCTGTTTTTAATACCAAATTAAACAATTCTTCTTTGGATAAATTTTTAGGTATAGATTTTAAAGCTTCAAAAAAGAATTCTTCAACATTCGAATTCCTATATCCTAAAACCCTTGCATGATGGTAATATGCTGCAATTCCTTTAAGACCGAATAAAATTAACGATTTTAAACTTCTTATATCAATATTTGTATTCCACAACATTCTTATATTGAAATCAAAATCACAATTTGTCTGTTTTTTTATTTTTTGAATATAATTCTGTACCATTTCCTCGTCAAAATTAACATTTGTAATAGTCATAAATAAGCCATCTGTTACAAGTTCAATATTTTCATCTGTTATTTCACAACAATTTGCAAGTTTAATCAATTCATCTAACAATTCATCTTGAAGAATTGCACAAGTAGGTGTTTTTCCACAAACACCCTGTTTTATACAACCTTTTTGACCTGCTGTCTGCTCACATTGAAAACAAAACATATCCATAATTTTTCTCCTATTTTTTTCAAAATAAAAGAAATAAAAAAAATTGTCTTTAGAATAAAGTATAATTCAATGCGGGCTATTATTTATCTTTTGTTTAATATGTTTTATGTTGATAAAGTCTTAATAAAAATGATAAAATAACATATTTATGATAGTATAGAATATAAGGTATAGCGGGTGTGAAAAGTGTTTTATTCATTAATTAAGAAAAAAAGAGATGAGTGGTATAATTCATCAGAATGTACGGTTAAAGAACTTATTGAGTATATGACAAATACTAATAAGTTAAGAGATGTTCAGATTGATGCCATAAAAACATACCTATTTCTAAAAATTAAGTGTAATAACAAACCCTTATGGGAACTTTTTTTTGAAGGAGCTTTTAATGCTTTAGATGTTTCATCTCTTGAAATTGCTCAAGCAACAAGAGATTATTTTGTTGAAAACCCTTGCGCTTTAGCTTTATACCAGTATGCAATAACCAAAAATGATAAAGGTGAACAAGTTTCTATAAAATTAGAAAAAGAAATAAAACAACATTTTGATGAAATTGACTATAAGCAAGTATTTCAAGATATTTTTTATGGTGTAAATTATACAGACTACCTTTTTAGCTTGCCTATGGGTGCAGGTAAAACGTATTTAAT
>CALUWK010000009.1 GCA_944324475.1 Candidatus Gastranaerophilales bacterium | reverse complement strand
TATATTCTTAAAATTGCAAATTTGCTCATTTATTTAATATTTCAAATTTATGTTGCCCAAAATAATCAAACCATGTGAAACAAATAATCAAACCATGTGTCCTTTTACACTCCGCTAATGCCCTCTCGAAAAACTCCTTCGGACTTTTTCTCGGCAGAGTGAGACGCGGCAAATTTTTTGCATTTATATAAAGTTTTAATATAGGACAAACGTCTCGGAGCAACCGCTCCGCTCCTGTAAAATTTGCATATAGCAAATTTCTACGTCGCAGTGGAAAGGTATACGTGCTCGGCACGAGCTCAACGTTCCTGCTTTCGCACTTCACACACCTGTGCCTAAACTGCATTCACTAAGTGAAGTCTCACTAAGCTCAAACAACATAAAGTGTTTCCCTTATTTCCAAAATTTAAATATAATAATCTTATGAAAAAATTTATCATAATCACAATTATTATTCTTATTTATGCAATTCCTCTATCTTTCCCTGAAGTTCGCAATTCAGTTAAAGAACAAATACAAAGTGCTATAATGACCATAAAAAATGAAAATGGTAAATGGGTAAAAGTTAGCGACAATATTTATCTTGATACTTCTTCAATTTCTAAAACAAAATATCTTGTTTCCGGATGGTTTAAAATTTATGACACTCCTGAAGATGATTTATATACTGTAAATGGTGTTGATGTTTATTATGCAATCGATAAATATGAAGTTGATTGCACTGAGGGTGATGACGGTATATTTATTAGGCATGTTAAATATTTTGACAAAAATAATAATATTTTATTCGATGAAGAAAATACCCATGGGATAGGTTGCAGTTGTCGTGGACTTATAAACGGTGAATTAATTTGCAAGGAATTATGTAAGAGATTTTAGGGATTTCTTTTAGATAAACCCTTATAAAATTCAATCGAGCAATAATAAGCAATTTTTTCAAATGGAGTTGGATATTTTTTAGTTAAATACTTAAAAAATTTATACAATAAAAAGGCTGGAATTAAACCAAATAATGTTAAAGATAAATGCAATGATAAAGGTAAATCAATGCCATTACTTCTATTTTCAATAAATGGACAACTAAAATTTAAAATTTTATATTTTTTAGTGTAATTTCAGTCTTTTTTAATTCAGGCAAATGTGTTTGCTTTATACTTTTTTTTGGTTCTGCGACTTTGCCTATTGACCATCTTAAACCTAATTGTAATCCAATCCCATTTCTTCCGCCATTTGTAATATATGCTTGAATAAAGCCAAGAAAACTGTCTCCTATACGTTTTTGAATTCCTGCACCATATCTCACATAAGGTTTTATAGATAGTTCAGGCAAATAAACATCATTTGCATGAAACCTTGATTCATCCAAAATATTCCAAGCAACAGAAACAGCAATGTAAGGTTGTAAAAGATTTTTTAAATTACCTATTATTTTTATTTGCGGTTCAATATGCAAAGCATTTAAAGGTTTAGAATCCATTGAAACATTTTCCGAAGCAGTATAATCAAAAGTATTAACAAAAGTATAAGATGTCATTATATTTGGTTGAATTATAAATTTATCTTCAAATAATGGAATATTAAAACCTGTTTTTTGAGCTATACCAGCATTTAGCATAGAAAAACCGTCATTTCCAAAATATGTATGCGCTTTTGCACTATTTGCACCAACTGAAACACTCCATAAAGAAAAGAAATTATTTCTATAAAAAGCGCTTACTGCACCCAAAAAACCGCCATTATTATATATACCAATACCGTTAAATGCTTGATGTGAACCGCTATATCCGCCATAACCTCCGTATAAATATTTCCAGCCTTTCTTTAAATCCAAAAGATTACTTTCGCCTCCAAAAATACTGCCATAAGAAACACTTGATACATCAGGACCATTTTTTAAAGGTACCTTTTCAAAAGTTGTATAAGGTCTTAACCAAATTCCTTTATTTTCTTCAGGTATCGACAAAGGTGAAAAAATAAATTGATTTTGATTAATATTTGCAATTTTATTATAAAAATCTAGTGCAATTTTCCTTTTTTTATCCAATACCAAAACCATGTCAAGATTTGAAAAAACATCATTAAACATATCCACCTGACCAAGATAACCAGCAAGTTGAGCTGCAACGGCTGGTGAAAAAACTGATGAGTTAAAACTTTTTCTGCTAAAATCAAAATGACCATTAGACAAATTGTATGATGACAAATAATCATAAATAGGGGTTTTTATAATTTGAGAATTATATTTAACTGAATTTTTTAAAACAGAATCAGCAAAAGGAATTGAAATATATTCTCCCTCGGGAACACCAATTAAAGAAAGGTTTGGAACAAATATACTACCCGATCCACTTATACTATCGGCATTAATTGTATCCATTGTATTTGTTGAAAAATCAACATCAGGGTAAACATTTGCCTGTCCGGTTAAACTTAAAATATCGAAATTTATATTATCTATTTGATTATTTTGCATATTAAAATTAACATTGTTCGAAAAATTAGTTATTTTAGCATTAAAATAACTGCAACCTTCAAGAATATTAACAGTCCCCTCATTTAAAGAGAAATTGCCTGTATAATTTGAATTATTACCACCTAAATTTAAAACTCCGTTGTCATTTTTATATATTTCACCACTTCCCCTAATCCCACCATATATATTTGTTGTACCATTGCCATTAAAATTTATGGTATTAATACTAAAAATATCATTTAATCCGCTTGAATCACTATTATCTTTAAAAGTTGAATTTATAATAGTTAAAATGCCCTCATTACCAATAGCTCCACCTCTTGTATTTTGAGCACTTAAATAATTATTTACAAAAGTTGAATCTTGAATTGTGATATTTCCATCTATATAATTATAAATGGCTCCACCCGATGAATCTACATCAGAGCTTATATAATTATTACTAAAAATGCTATTTAAAATATTCAAATTTGAATTATTATGAATTGCTCCGCCATAGGAAAGCGAGCCGTCATTTCCAATAATATGGTTATTTAAAAAATAACAGTTTTCTATGTTCATATCTCCTGTATTATAAATGCTTCCACCAAACAAATTGACATTTGTATCTTGAGTTATGGCAAAATTATCATTAAATAAACTGTTTGATATATTCATTGTTGCATCTTTTAAATTAAAAATTGCTCCACCATAAGAAACAGCACTTCCATTTGTGTAATTTCCACTAAAAACAGAGTCATTAATATTTATTGTATTTGCCCCAGATTCATTACCAATAGCTCCACCTTCTGCACTTGCACCAAAGGTATAATTATTACTAAAAAGAGAAGAATCTATTGTTATTGCTCCGCCTTCTTCGTTATAAACTGCCCCAGCAAAAGCAAAATTAATACCTTGTGCATTTGCATAATTACCAACAAAAGCAGAGTTTAATATTGCCGTATTGCCACCTGTGTTATATATAGCTCCTGCATAATAATGATAATTATAAAATTGACCTTTACAATTTATTATCTTTAAACTATCAAAAGTACTTCCTTCGCTTAATACAAACCCCCCAAAAATATCTTTACCATCTATACTATGACTTTCACCTTGAAAAGTTAAATTTTTTGCATAAAAATTATTTCCAATTGAGCTTTCTGAAATTAAATTATCTATAATAGTTATAATATCTCCATTTGTGCTTCCAGGTCCAGAACTTAAAAGCTCATCGAAATTACTAACATAAATATTGTTTGCCTCAGCGCTACATATAATGAATAAAATTAAAATAATAAATAGCCTCAACCTCATTTAATAATAATATTAATCATATTTTTAATTTTAATCAGCTACAAGGCTAATCTAAATATCTAAAATTAAATATTATTTCTGTCGGACCGTCTTTTAAAAACAGTAATTAATTCTCCATTACTAGCATAGACAGCCTCAATTATAACTGAATTATATTCATAACAAGCCATTATCCTTTGGGTATATTCGTTACCTTTTACATGAATTGGTTTTTTATCATAAATAGTTCTTAAAATATCTTCAAAATTATTAAACTTAAGCTTCAAATATGCAAATTTTTCATCAAATTCCAATGATTTATTGACTTTTATTTTTTTTAAAAAAGCAATATAACTGTTCAATTCATTAAAATCAGGTTGTTCCTTTTGTGCTTCTCGGTTATACAAATACAAAAGTATATCAGGATAATTTGATAAATCAGACTTATTATCAAGTTTTGAGTATATTCTGACTGCTTGTGCCTGTTGATTTGAAAAAACTTGTCTGCTTTGAGGTGTCTTAATGCATTATCTTGCAAAATTATTTAACTGAGAGAAATAATAAATACCAGCCTCATTAAATATTGCTACAACACGTTTCATATCAGCCGATGAAGAAAAAGCATCTTTGATTTTATCATTTGCATGAGACGAAAATATATTATTATATTTCTTATTAGAAAAAACACTAATAAACCCACTCACTATACCTTCTTCCACTATTTCATCACTTACATCAGAAAGTATAATTCCGTTATTATCCCCGTATTTTATAAAATTTTATAAAGACATCACTTCCAAAAGATGTCTTCATATAGTTAAATTCATTATTTTGTTTTTTATCCTTATAAAAATTGGTTATATTATAAGATTTTGGAATTTTCATTCATACTTCTCCATAATATAATCAAAACAAAATTTAATATTTTTTTGCTTTATAAAAATTATTTTCTTACATACATTCTATAATCGTAATCATTAGCTTTTGTAGTTGAACCTTCTGTCATAAATCTTGATCCGTAATCACCCATACCTTCAATTTGTCCATCATAAGTATCAACTATTAATAAATCACTTTCAGTCGGAGGATTGCTTGCACCTTGTCTTAATCCAACAGCTACAACATAGTGTCTACCATAATATGAGCCATGGTTCGTACCATTAACTTGAATAATTACGGGAACACCGCTATTAAGCTGATTTGCAATTTCTGTCATAGCAGTTTCTTTGCTTGATGTTTCAAACGCTTGATAACTTGATGCTCCTACATATTGCGTAGCGGCATCATCATCAAAACCTATAGTTGAAGTGCCATTAAACCATTCACTATATGCATAAGAAAATGATAAACACATTCCGCCATGTCCATTTTTAGTCATAACTCCTGCGTTTTGAATTTGAGCAATGTATGATTCAAGTTCCGCGCCATCTATTACAGTATCATAAGTTTGATCATTTAGAGTATATGTACCAGGCATGCCCGAGACATTGCCCAATGCTTCAATTTGAGTGTTTTCTTCTTGAATTATTTTTGCTTGAAGTTCTTTAATGTCTGCTTGAAGTTGATTAACTTCCCCTTCATATTGTGTTTTTAGAGTGGTTTGTTTTTGTTCATAATCACTTTTTGCTTGTTCATAAGTGGTTTTTAAACTTGCCAATTCTTGATTATTTAAGTTATCAATTTGAGTCTCTATTTCTACCATTGTGGTATTTAATTGCACCAAATCATTTTGTTTCGTTTCTAAATCCGTTTGCAAAGTTGTTAGGTCATTTTGTTGGGTACTTAAATTAGTCTCCAGTGTAGTCTTTTCAGTTTTTGATTCATCCATTGCAGTTTTTATAGCTTGAATCATTCCATTAATATAAGCCTTTTTTTCTTCCGTTAAATCAGAAGAAGTTAAAGCACTTTCTAAAGATGAAATTGCATTTTCACAAGAAGAAATATTACCGTTAATTCTATCCAAACTCATTTGTGTATTTGTAATATCCTGATTTTTTTGAGATATTGCAATTTCATTTTGAGCAATTTCTTGCTCTTTGGCCTCTATGCTTCCTTTTGTTGTTTCTAACTGCTGAGATAATTCAGGAGCTATAGTTGCTAAAAGTTCATTATATGCTTCAAATGCAGTATTTTCCTGTTCTTTCAAAGATGCAAGTTCAGAATTTGACCCATCTATTACACCATTTAAATTTGTCTGACTTGTAGCTAATGAAGCTTCTTTTTCCGCTTTTTGCTGTTCTAATTGTTCAAGGGTAGAAGCTTCATCAACAGGTTGAATATCTTGAGTGCCCGCCGGATTATACTGCTGTGGAACTCCACCGGAACCATCCGCACTATAAGGAACAGAAGTGTTTTGAGGAGTAGAAGTACTTTCCGCTGCCGAAACTTTTGTTTCATCTGCTGCATCAATATCAGGGTCTATCTTACTATATACCGGGCCCAAGGAAATAAGGGTTTCCAGTTGATCATCATTTAAAGAAAGTCTTGATTCTTGGACATTTTTTAATGCCTCTATTGTTTCAGGTGAAGCACTTTCTATAAGTTCAGATTCTATTTTATCACGTTTTTTTAATAATTCTTGTCTTTGAGATAAAAGTTGATTCAGTTGTTTTTGTTCATCCGAAGTTAAATCTGATTTTTGATTAAGTGCATTAATTGATTCATAATTGGCCTGTATATCTTCCAATAATTGACTTCTGGTTGCAATTATTTCATCACTTACAGAATCATCTGACATTAATAAAAATTCTAATTCATTATTTGAATTAAAATATTGCAAAATATCTTGATTTTGAATATCATTATTTATGCTTATATCCTGTCCTTGCAAATCAACATCATCAGAATAACTGCTAAAATCTTCAAAAGATATTCCCGAAAATTCAGAATAACTTTCGAGTTTTTGAATTAAATTTATTAATTCATCATTTGACAAATCGCCGCTATTATCGTTGTCACACAAAGAAAACAAACTTGATACAACTTTTTCACCTTTTTGAGAACTAAAAAAATTTTCTTCTTCATAAGAACCTTCCAAATCATCTTTTTGTTCCTTAGCTCTGTAAGAAGTTGCATAATTTGAAATTAAAGACATTAAAGCATCAAGTTTCATCCTTTTCTCCTTATATTATCTTTTACGGCAAAAAAGATATATTCTTGAGAAAAAAACACAATATATGAACTTTTGTTAAGATATATAATTTTATTTTTTTATTATTTTTAATTTTAATATTTTCATACTCTCAACATCAGACACTTTATATAAGAAAAATTCATCAGTTATTTCATCATTTATTTTTGCCATTTTGCCAAATTTTTTAATAAAATAACCACTTATCGTATTAACACTTTCATCTTCTTTTAATTCTACATTGAAGTAATCTTCAAATTCATCTATTCTGGTTTTTCCAAGAATCTCATATTCATTTTCATTTATTTTTTTAATTAAGTCATTGTTTTCATCATCAAATTCATCTTGAACATCACCAAAAATTTCTTCTAAAATGTCTTCATGCGTAATCAATCCGCTAGTCCCACCAAATTCATCCACAACAATTGCCATTTGAGAATGTTTTTTTTGAAATTCCATATTAAGCTTTTCAACTGACATAGTTTCAGGAACATACAAAGGTTTTCTTAAAATCTCTGAAATTTTTATTTCTTGATTATTTATAATAGGCAAATACAAATCTTTCATATGAATAAAACCGATTATATGATCCAAGTCATCCTTATAAACAGGATATCTTGTAAATTGATTTTCAATTATGATTTCATTTAACTCTTGCATAGTTGCATTTTCAGATATACAAACCATCTCCATTCTGGGCTTCATAATTTGAGATACATTAAGCTCGGAAAATTTAAAAACATTCTGGAGCATTTCAGCTTCTTGCTCTTTTATAACACCGCCTTTACAACTCGCATCAATTAACATATTAAGTTCTTCGCTACTGCAAGCTCTACTTTTTTCGTTCGCAGGTTCTATTTTAATAAGCTTTAAAAGAAAATTTCCCAAACCATTCAAAATAAAAATCATTGGTGAAAAAAACCTCGTGATAATATACATTGGTTTTGCGACAAACAAAGTTGTATCCTCGGGATATTGAAGTGCAATAGATTTTGGCATCAATTCACCTATTACAACATGCAATATTGTAATTACGCTAAATGCTACTACTACTGCAACACTATGAGCTGCAATATTATCATAATTAACAGGTAAAAATTTAAATAAAGGCAATAAAACCTTAGCAAGAGTTGATTCTCCAACCCAACCTATTCCAAGACTGGCAATAGTTATACCTAACTGTATTGCAGCAATATATCTATCAATATTTTTAACTGCATCAAATGCTAATTTAGCATCAAAATTTCCTTCGTTTGCAAGTTGGCAAATTCTCGTTTTTCTAACTCCAACAAGAGCAAATTCAGCTGCTACAAAGAAACCATTTACAAAAAGTAAAAAAATTATAAAAATAAGATTAAAAATTATTTTTAAATCCATTTATTTCTCGCTTTTGTCGGTATTTTGATGATAATATAAATCTCAATTATTTGCAAATTAAATAACTTTATTCACCCAAAACCACCGTTTTAATATCAATAGTTCTATTAAGTTCCCTATATAATTCAAATCCACCCGAAAAAGAATAAACATTATCAAAGCCATTTTGAACTAAAATTCTAGAGGCTAAATAGCTTGTATACCCTGTATTGCAAAACAAAACCACCTTTTTGTTTCTTGGAATTTCATTCATTCTTTCCCTAATTTCATCTATAGGTATATTTATCGCATTTTCTATAGTTTGTAACTCATAAGCAATTTTAGGACGCACATCGATAATAAAAGAATCTCTTAAATCTTCAAAATAAGCCGGTTTTAAAAATCCTTTTAGAATATTTTGTGCATTCATTCCAAGCAAATTAACCGCATCTTTAGCAGATGAATACTTAGGGGCATAACATAATTCCGAATCAATCATATCTTGAATTGTGCCCTTGTTTCTAATTATTGTTGATATTACATCAATTCTTTTTTCTACGCCATCTGCACCTACCGCTTGCGAACCAAATATTTTGCCATTTTCATCAAATAAAAGCTTATATAAAACTTGCGATGAATCAGGATAATATCCTGCATGATTTCTTGCAAAAAGATAAGTCTTAAAATACTTTATGTTCTTACTTTTTAGCTGTTTTTCATTAACTCCAGTGTTTGCAACAGTATAATTAAAAACTTTTATAACAGATGTTCCTTGAGTTTTTTTATAAGTTGCTCTAAGACCACAAATATTATCCGCAACAATTCTTCCTTGTCTATTCGCAGGACCTGCTAAAGGAATTAGTGCGTCTTCTTCAAATATAAAATCTTTAACTTCAATGCTATCTCCTGCTGCATAAATATCTTTGTTTGAAGTTTCTAAAAATTCGTTTACTTTAATACCTCTATTCACATCTAATCCTGCCTTTTTAGCAAGTTCAATTTCAGGGCGAACACCTATCGCCATAATAACAATATCAAAATCAAGCTCTTTATTTGAATTTAAAATAACTTTATCATCTCTAAATTCTTTAACTCCATCTGATAAAATGAGATTTACTCCATTTTCCTTCATTTCATTTTGAGCAAAAATCGAAATATCATAATCAACTTGAGGCAAAATAGAACTTCCTAACTCAACAAGACTAACCTCAAGTCCCATTTGACACAAATTTTCAGCAACTTCTACACCTATAAAACCTCCACCTATTACAATAATCTTTTTAAAATTATTATTTCTTATAGAATCTTTTATGTTATCCGCATCTTTAAGAGTCCTCAAAGTAAAAACTTTTTGTTTATTTAAGCCTTTAAAATCCGGTACAAAAGGATTAGCACCAACAGCAAAAACCAATTTATCATAACTTATTTTTTCATTATTTTTTAGAATAACTGTTTTTTCACTAACATTTATATCAATAACTTCAGCATTTAACTTAACATCAATATTAAACCAATTTTTAAATTTCTCTGGAGTTGAAACAAGCATTTTTTCTCTGTCATTTATAACATTTGAAATATAATAGGGAAGCCCACAATTTGCTATTGAAATTTCATTTGTTTTTTCCAAAATTAATATCTCAGCTTTTTCATCCAATCTTCTTAATCTCGTTGCACAACTTGCTCCTGCCGCCCCACCACCAATAATTACTGTTTTCATTTTTACCTTTCAAAATTTATCTATTAACAATTTTCTTGGATTATTCCCTAATCTTTCAGAATCAATATAATCTATTTCATAATTTATTTGCTTTATTCCGATTTGTTCAAATAAATTTGAAAAATATTCAAAAGCGTTAGAAATACCAATTAAAGAATATATTTCTTTCATTCTTTCTTTAACAAAATCAACCCCTCTTGGATCATTTAAAGTTTCAGTATCAATTTTTTTGTTGTACTCCATTAACCTTGCAATATTCAATGCAACGGCATGTCCATGAGGTAAACCATATTTTGTTGTTATTGCATAAGACATAGCATGCGCTATTGTTGTTCTTGAAATATTAATGGCTCTGCCTGCTAAATTTGATGCTAGCATCATATTCCTAGAATATTCTTCATCGGATGAATTGACATATTTTACAATATTATCCCTACATAATTTTATTGCTTCAATAGCGTATTGTCTGCTTTCTTCGGTTGATTTTGTTGCAAAATAAGACTCAATCGCTTGTGAATATGCGTCAAGTGCAGTTGTTGCTTTTAAATATTTTGGATTATTTTCAACAAATTGACTATCTGCAATTGAAATGTCGGGTAATATCAAAGGACTATCCAAAGATTTTTTAATACCGTTTTCATAATAAACGGCAAATTGAGTAACTTCAGAACCTGTGCCTGATGTTGTCGGAATTGCAACAAGTTTTAAATTTAATTTATTTTTAAATTTAAAAATCTTTGCAAAATCTATAACACTTCCGCCACCTATTGCAATAATTATATCGAAATTTAAATTATTATTAAACATCAATATGGCTTTTTCAATATCTTCAATTTTGGGGTTGGTTGAAAAATCGTTGTAAAAAGTTGGGTCTTTAAGATATTTTTCAACAATAGGTTTAATTTTTTCAAAAGATTTTTTTCCGCAAAAAACAAGAGGGTTTTTAAAATTAATTTTCAAAAGCTCGCAAATTGCACCTTTATATACAAAATTATTTTTCATTTAATTTCTCCATAAAAGCTTTTTTGTTTTCTGTTGGAGATTTTTCAGGCCTTGGAAGATTTTTGGCGTCATCAGGTCTTATTTTAATTTCCAAAAAAGAAAGCTCTTTGTTTTTAATAAATTCCGGAAAAATATTTTCAAGTTCGAGTTGTGTTTTTACTGTATATACCCTTTTATAACCTGCACCTTTAAAAATTTCACAAAAATTCATTATTTTTGCTGATGTAGGTTGAGATCCGACTGAATTATGAACAAAATTATTTAATAAAATATGTTTAAAATTGCAGGGAGATTTAACTGCTATTGTACCAATGGCACCAAGATGCATCAACAAGGCTCCGTCACCGTCAAGACAAAATATTCTTTTATCTTTTTTATTTAAAGCTATAGATAAAGCAATGGAGCTGGCATGTCCCATAGAACCGACCGTTAAAAAATTTCTTGAATTATCTTTTGAATTTTTATAAAGTTCTCTTGAAATATAACCTGTAGTTGAAACAAAAAAAGAATCATGAGATGCCAATTTTAATATTGTTTTTATTGCCATTTCTCTGGTTAATTCAAATTCTTGAAAAACATCTTTATTTATTATTTCTTTTTCAAAAGTACTTTTTCTAACAACAAAAGCAAAAGATTTTTTTGTTTTGTCCATATATTCTTTTGCTGTTAAAAGTTGCTTTTTTACTATGTTTATATCATTTGATAAAATTTCATTTTTTAAATCAATACAATTTAATAATTCTCTTGTTAAAAGCCCTTGTTTAAAATGTTGTGGTTCATCCTTTATATCGGGTTCGCCTCTCCAGCCGATAATGAATAATAAAGGTATTTCATAAATATCTGCTAAAGATAAAATTGGATTAATTGCATTTCCAAGTCCCGAATTTTGCATATAAATAACAGGAATTTTACCTGTTGAAAGGTAATATCCACAACCCATTGCGACTGCATTTCCTTCGTTTGCGGTTATTGTATTTTCCATATTTAAAATCTCAGAACAAAATGATTTTAAAAGACTATCTGGAACTCCAAAAAAAGCTTCAAAATTATACTCTTTTAATATATTAACAAAGTCATTAGCTAACATTAACGACTCCCTGGAATTAAATTTAAAATGTCATTTATTTTCATGCAATATTCATCAGATGCCTCTTTACATCTGTGATTTTTTAAAATACTTTTTGCACTATTAACCATCGCAGGCCAAGCTGCTCTTAAGAGATGATTTGCATATATCACAATCTTTATATCATTTTCAATCAATTCTTCTTCTGTAACCTCGCTATATGATGATGGAACAACTATTAACGGTTTTTTATTTTCTAAAGTATTATAAATTTTTGCAAATTCCCTTATTTCATCAAAAGTTTTTTGTCTTGAATGTATCATAATACCATCTGCTCCGGCTTCAAGATATATTTTAGCTCGATTTATAGCATCATTTAAACCTTTTTCTAAAATTAAACTTTCAATTCTTGCTATAATCATAAAATCATCAGTCACTTGAGCTTGTTTTCCAGCTTTAATCTTTAATGCAAAATCCTCAGGATTGTCTTGACTTTGTTCAACATCTAAACCAAAAAGAGAATTTTTCTTTAAACCGATTTTATCTTCTATAATTATCGCCGAAACCCCGAGACGTTCAAGTGTTTTAACCGTAAAAACAAAATGTTCGCAAGGTCCTCCGTTATCTCCATCATATATTACAGGTTTTGTTGTAACATCTAAAATATCGTTTAAAGTAGACATTCTGGATGTTGTATCTAAATAACCTGTATCAGGTTTTCCTTGTGCAGCGGATTGAGTTAAAGACGATAACCAAATGCCGTCAAATTCAATCTTTCTTCCTTCTTGTTCAACTGAAACATTTTCAACAATTAAACCGCTTAATCCGTTATGAGCTTCTAAAATAGTTACCAATTCTTTGGAATTTAAAAGACGTTTAAGTCTTTTTCCTCTGATTTCGGGAGTTGTTCCTACTTCTTTTAAAATCTTATTAAGTTTAGTTGAAGAAATACCTTCTGTATATGGTATATCAATTACTTTTCCACCCCATTCTTTCATAACTTCAATTATTTTTTGTCTGATTTGAACTTGAACTCCAGTTTTCCAATCGTCACCATGAAGCACATAATCAGGTTTAATTTTTAAAAGATTTGGGACGTAATCAAGGGTTTCTTGCGCTATAACCTCGCTAACTCCTTTAACATTTTCAACTACAATCTTTCTTTGTTCAAATGTCATATAAGGAAGTCTTTTATAGCTTGCAATGGCTTTATCGGTTAAAAGTCCTACAATAATTTTGCCACCATCTTCATTATCTAAAATTTTTCTTGCTTCATTTATTATGTTTAAATGTCCGGGGTGCAATAAATCCGCACTCATTCCTATATAAATTTTTTTCATTTTAACTCCGAAATTAAATAGTTTATTTTTAAATAATACCTTATTTATGTTGCAATAACAATAATTATATAGTATCTTTAAAACATTAGCGGAGTTTATTATATGTCTGAAGATTTTAGAACACATTTAGAAAATATCGGATTTGAAAAATATCTGAATAAATTAAAGAAAAAATTAAAAAATAAAACTTCAATAATATACGGGGCAGGAAGTTTTTTTAAATATATAAATGAAAACTATGATTTATCAGGTTTAAATATAATCGGAATTTCCGATATGAAATTTGACGAAAATAATGAAGGAAACGATTTTTTAGGATATAAAATGATACCTAAAGATAAAATCTTAAGCTATAAACCTGATTATGTACTTGTTACAACTTTAAAATATATAAGTATTGTTGAAGATTTTGAAATAAATATTTTAAATAAAACTAAAATTAAGGTTTTACCATTGGCAAAACTCCCTATCCTGCAATTAATTAAAGATATCTGGATAAATTAATGAATATACCTTATGAAAAAATATTTAATACAATAGCACTCTTTGCTCCAATAAAACTCGGGGTAAAAATAAAAAAAATTGGACAAAAATTAAAAGTAAAAAGTAATTTAAGATATATTTCAAAAAATAAAAAAGAAGTCATAAAAAAATTAAAAGAAAAAATTAAAAATAATCAAAAAATTAATGTGATTTTTTATATTTATGACGAAACAAAATGGAAATCTCAAAGTATATACGATATTTTTGAAAATAATGATAAATTTACTCCTTATATTTTCGTTTCTAAAAATTGTTCTCCTAAAAACAATATGAATTTTCAAACAAAAAATGACATAAAAAAAGTTTATAATTTTTTTGAAAATAAAAAAATGAGAGTTGTTTATGCGTATGATTTTGAAAAAGATGATTATATACCATTTGATGAAATGCCAGTTAAGCCCGATATAGTTTTTTATTCTCATCCTTGGTATATCTATGAAACACAAGGCCCTGTAATGGTTTCAAGATATGCAGTAACTTGTTATATACCATATTTTTTAGCTACATCAATTTCTCCTATTGAATATTACACAAGATTTCACCAATATGTTGAAAATCATTATGTTTTAAATGATTTAATTAAAAATTACTATGCAAAAAATATGGACAACAAAGGCAAAAATCTTAAATCAACAGGTCACCCTATGTTGGATTATTTTTACTTAAATAGAAACAAAAAATATGAAAATAAAAATTATACAATTTATGCTCCGCACTGGTCTGTAGATAAAAATAATAATCTTCACTGGGGTACTTTTCTTGATTTAGGTTATAAAATTTTAAATTTTGCAAAAACTCATCCTGAGCTAAATTGGATATATAAACCTCATCCTTGTCTTGAAAGCTATTTAATTACAAACAAATATTTTTCAAAAGATGAAATTGATTTGTATAGAAAAGAATGGAAAAATATCGGACAAATTATGGAAACAGGTGATTATCTTGATTTATTTATGCAATCAAAAGCTCTTATAACCGACTGCGGTTCTTTTGAAACTGAATATTTTTTAACTCAAAAACCACTAATCCACTTAAAATCAAATATTGATCCAACTCCTTTTAATCCTTCGGTAGATAAAATCGTAAAATCCTGTTATGAGGCAGAAAACTTTGACGAATTGGAGAAAATTTTAAATGAAGTTTTAATTAAAAATAACGATTACAAATCAGACCAAAGAAAAAAAGTATACGATGAATTAAATTATGAAAATAATTATGCTGCAAAAAATATATTGGAGGACATTTTAAATTGCCTGAAATAAGCATAATAACCCCATTTTATAATAGTGAAAAATATCTTGAACAGTGCATTTCAAGTGTTCTTGAACAAAATTTTGAAAACTTTGAATTAATTTTAATTAATGACGGCTCAACTGATAATTCTTTTAAAATCGCTCAAAAATATCTTTCAGATAATCGAGTACAGATTTTTTCAAAAGAAAACGAAGGTCAAGGAGTTGCAAGAAATTTTGCCATTAAAAAGGCAAAAGGTAAAATTATTTTATATCTTGATTCAGATGATTGGCTTGAAAAAAATGCACTTTCGGAAATATACAAAAAATTTAGCCAAGACAATCCTGATATATTATTTTTTAATGCGTATAAATTTTTTGAAGAAACAAGACAAAAAAATGAATACAGATATATTGATTCATATTTTTTGAAATACAAAGAAAATATTTTTTCAGCTAAAACCGCTCCGGATATACTTTTTAATACAGGCGGATTGCCTTTTAGGGCCTACAAAAAAGATTTTTTAATTAAAAATGATATAAAATACTCCGAAACAAGATTTATAGAAGATTCAGAATTTTATATAAAAGCACTTTTGTATGCGGAAAAAATTTGTTGTTTAAATCAATATTTAGTAAATTACAGAATTCATGAAAACTCAACAACCTTTACACAAAATAAAAGAATAAAAACAATAAAAGACACATTTTTTACTTGTGAAAATATATTAAAAAATTCAAAATATTATAAAAATAAAAAAATTATAAATTCATTTTTAAATAACAGATTAAGACAATTATTTTATTATTTTGCAATTTGTGATAAAAAAAACAAAAAAAAATATTTTTACATGTTTAAAATTATTGCAAAATACATAAAAAATACTTATTCTTTTGATTTTGTACAAAAAAATACTCAATTTTTTAAACTAAATGATATAATTAAACAAAACTATGAATTATATGAACTTAAAAAAAGATTTTTATTAACAAAAATATTTTTAAAACATTACTTTTAAAAAGGAAATATAATGAAACTTTCAACTTTGGTTAAAGTAGTAAATCAATTTAAAAATTTATCCGATAAAATCTTACCCTATACCTTTCAGGATTTTTTGTCTAGAAAATTAGGCAAAGGAACATACTTATCACAAGTTGAATTTCATCTTGTTGACCATTGCAATTTAAATTGTGCTCATTGCAACCATTTTACTCCGTTAGCAGACGAGAATTTCTGCAAAATAGATGATATAATTTCTGATTTTAAAAAATTAAAAACAATTTTTGATAATATCGGGAAAATTTTTATTTTGGGCGGAGAACCGCTTTTGCATCCTGAACTTTTAAATATTTTGGAGCCTTTGAGAACAATTTATCCAAAAAGCGAAATAATTATTATTACAAACGGGATTTTGCTTGATAAACAAAATGAAAATTTCTTTAAAATGCTAAAAAAATATAATATTGCCATTTCAATGACGCATTATCCCATAAAAGTAGATTATGAAGGATGGATAAAAAAACTTGATGAAATGGGCATAAAAGCATATTATTTCAGTTTGGATAGAAACAAAATGAGAAAACAAAATCTTAATTTGGAAGGAAAAAGCGATAAAAATAAGGCTTTTTCAATGTGTATAGAAAAAAGATGTCATTTTATCAGAGACGGTAAACTCTATATCTGTACACCCATTCCAAATATATGCTTTTTAAATAAATATTTTAATGTTAACTTTGAGGTTACAAAAAACGATTATATAGATTTAAACAAAATTAAAAGTGCTTCAAAAATTAATTCAATGTTTAAAAAACCCGTTAATTTTTGCAAATATTGTAATGATAAAGAAATTGAATTTGATACCTATAAAATATCCAAAAAAGAAATTAATGAATGGGTTAAATCATAGTTAAAATATTTTCATATAAATCCGAAAAATTATCAAAAATAATTTCTGCACCATTTTGAACAAGAAAGTCACGTGTTTTATAGCCCCAAGAAACGCTATAGCAATTAATGCCAGCATTTTTAGCGGTTTGAATATCAACCTCGCTATCCCCTATAAAAATTATCTCTTTTTCTTTAACACCAAAGGTTTTTATAATACTCAAAAGACTTTTAGGATTTGGTTTTTTAGGAAAATCAACTGTTTCTCCCATTGAAATATCAAAAATATCTTCAAAAAACAATTTAGATAATTTTTTAACTTCAAAATCAGGTTTATTAGATAATACTGCAAGTTTTAAACCCTTATCTTTTAATTTCTTAAGAGTTTCTTGTGCACCGTTATAGGGTCTTGTTTTATTTGTTGAATTTTTTGAATAATGGTTTTTAAAAATTTCAAAACATTCACCAATTTTTTCTACATTATCACCGACGGCTCTTTCTATTAATTTGTAAACCCCATCACCCACAAATTCTCTTATTTCATTTATATTCCTTTTTTTTAAATTGCATTTTTCAAGTGCAAAATTGACACTATCTGTTAAATCTTCAAGAGTATATAATAAGGTACCATCCATATCAAAAACTACAACTTTTACTTTCATTTTTAATCCTTTTTCAGTATGAAAATTACCTAAAACCATTACAATTATTTACAAAGATGATATAATTTTATTATAACGTGGAACACAGAATATTATAGTATAATCATACGGATATGATAAGATAAAAGGATTTATTATTATGTCTACAACAATTACAGGCGTCGGTTCAGGTTTTGATATAGACGGGTGGATTACCCAGTTAGTTTCTGCTAAAGAAACTTCTCTTTTAACACCCCTTCAAACAAAACTGACAACTCTACAAAATAAAAGTTCAGCGCTAACAGAGTTAAAAGGTAAGTATTCAACTTTACAATCAGCTTTGCAAACTTTTACAAAAACAATTTACGATTCTTCATCCGATATGTGGTGCAATACAACAATAAATTCTTCTAATTCAGCTTATGCAACCGCAACTTCATCGGGGAATGTTGCAAGTGCTAATATTGAACTTCAAATAGAACAAATTGCAACAGCAACAAGTGCAAAAAGTGTAAATAGTTTAGGTACAATTTCAAAAGAAAATATAGAAAATGCAAAATTCACAAACCTTGCTAACGGTCAAGCAACAGCAGGTAACTTCACAATGTTTTTAAACGGTAAAGAATATGAAATTGAAATTGAATCAAATGATACTGTTAAAAATGTTATGGATAAAATCTATAATGCAACAGATGGTAAAATTCAAGCAAGCGTTGATGATAACGGCAATTTTTCTATAAAAGCATATAAAGAAGAAATTGACTCTGACGGTGCAAAAAGTTATATTGTAGATGAAAATGCAATATTATCCTTAGGGTCAAGCTCGGATGAATCTAATTTAGCTTCAGCTTTAAAACTGCATGATAAAGAAGGAACATACAGCTACACAAGCTCCTATCCAGTTTCAACAGTTAATACAAAAGCTGCAATGGCAAGTTCTGAATCGGGATTGAGTGGAATAAAATTCTTCGATGAAAATGGAGACCCAGCTAAATCAGGCACAATTACAATTAACGGTGTAGATTTTGAAATTGATGAAAGTACATCATTAAATACTTTAATTTCAAGAATTAACGGAAACTCCGAAGCAAACGTGAAAGCAAGTTATGATTCTTTGACTAATAAACTTATTCTAACTTCAACCGAAACAGGTCAAAATAACATAAGTTTAACTGAATCAGGAACAAATTTATTAAATGTTTTAGGTTTTACAACAGGTGAAGGTGAAAACGAAATATTAGCTCAAGGTTCTCAAACGTTGGGTCAAAATGCAATAGTATACATAAACGGAAATAAAGTTATCTCAACCTCAAACACAATAACCGGTGAATCATCCGGTATAGCTAATCTTTCAATTACAGTTAAAAAACCAACAAGCGATTATTCAAATAATAAAGATGATGAAAAAAATATCACACTTAATATTGAGCCCGATTATACAAAAGTCAAAGAAGCCTTGCAAACATTTGTTGATGCATACAATGATGTAGTAACTACAACAAAATCAATGGTAGGCTCGGATGGCGCAATAGGACATGATTCAACGCTAAATTCCATTTTATCATCTGTAAGAGGATTAACTTCAGATATAAGCAATAATGACGGAATGTATACAATGCTTGCTCAAATAGGTATTTCAACGTCATCCGCAGATACAACCAAACTAACTATTGATGAAAAAAAATTAGATGAAGCATTAACAAAAAACTTTGATTCGGTTAAATTACTTTTATCTGACGGTTATACAAGTAAAACCGATAACGGGTTGTTTGATAAACTATTAGCTGATGTTACGTCTGTTTTAGATATTCAAAACGGATATTTTAGCCAAAAATCATCAAGTATTGATTCTCAAATAAATTCCGTAAATGATAGAATTGAAAGGGCAAACACAAAAATTTCAAACTATGAAGCAAGAATTACTAAACAATTTAATAATATGGATTCAACAATTTCGTCGTTAAGTGCTCAACTATCTTCATTCCAATCATACTTTGGATAAAAATTTACTTATTTAGCTTGCCTGCAAGTTGCCCACAAGCAGCGTCAATGTCTGCACCTCTTTCAAGCCTTATAGTTACTTTTTTGCCACTTGCTTCAAGCAAATACTTAAACCTTAGCATATTATTTCTTTCAGGTTTTTTAAATTTATCACCTTTAATTGGGTTATATGGAATAAGATTTATATTACATTTTATATTTTTCAAGTACTTAATAAGCTCATTTGCATTTTCCAAACTATCATTAAATCCACCAATTAATATATATTCAATGGTAATCCTATCTTTTGTCAACTTATTATATATTTTAAGTGCATCGTATAAGGTATTTATATCGTATTTTTTTTCTATGGGCATAACCTCACTTCTTAGTGTATGATTTGGTGCATGTAAAGAAATTGCTAAAGTTGGAAGCAAATCAGTATTCGACAATTCAAGAATTTTTGGAACTATTCCACAAGTTGAAACAGTAATTCTTCTTATAGAAATCTGAAGATTTTTATTAATTAATTTCAAAGCTTCAACAACATTTTCAAAATTATCCAAAGGTTCTCCCTGCCCCATAAAAACAACGTTGGTTATTTTTAAACCTGTATCAATTTGTGCATGTAATATTTGAGATACAATTTCGTATGCTAAAAGATTTCTCTTGAAACCGTTTTTTCCGGTTGCACAGAATTTACAACCCATTTTACAACCAACTTGACTTGAAACACACATCGAAAGGTTTGAACGATTATCAAACCTCATCAATACAGTCTCTGCACAATTTCCATCAGAAAATTCAATCAAATATTTTATAGTTCCATCCTTTGAAATTTGTCTCATTTTAATTTTTGAATCTAAAATAGTACAATTTTCATTCAAAAAAGCTCTGAATTCTTTTTTAACGTCTGTCATATCATCAAAAGAAGAAGCATTTTTTGCCCAAATCCAAGAAAAAATTTGCTCTGCTCTAAATTTTTTTTCTCCTGTAGAAATTATATAATCTATAAGGGCTTCTTTTGAAAATCTGGACAATACTATTTTTTTCATATCAAAATATTAACATAAATTAAAAATTTTTTAAAAATTATTCAATTTCACTTGAAAATTAAATATATTTAACATAAAATGATTCTACCCGAAGTGGCTTTGGTATGCCACAAGGAAATAAAAAGGAGAAAAAAATGCCTAAAATGAAAACTCACAGGTCAGCGGCAAAACGCTACAAAATTACTGGTACCGGCAAAATTTTAAGACAAAAAGCCGGAAAAGGACACTTATTAGCTCATAAAAGCTCAGCTAGAAAGAACAGAATTTCAGGAACAACTGAAGTTTTTGAAGGAAATTTAAAAATGATTTCCAAAGAGTTGCCGTACAAAAAGAAATTTACTAGATAGGAGCTAATCAATGAGAGTCAAACGTGGTAATGTTTTAAGAAAAAGACATAAGAAAATATTAAAATTAGCTAAAGGCTTTATAGGAGCAAGAAGCAGAATATTTAAAGTTGCAAACATCGCTGTAATGAAAAAATTAAAATATCAATATAGAGACAGACGCAACATAAAAAGAAATATGCGTGCTCTTTGGATAATCAGAATTAATGCAGCAGTTCGTGAGTTAGGTTTAAGCTATTCAAAATTCATGAATATGCTCAAAAAAGCGAATATCCAAGTAAACAGAAAAATGTTAGCAGAACTTGCAGTAAATGAACCCGAAGCTTTTAAAGTTTTGGTTGAAACGGCACAAAGTGGAAAATAAATATTTTTTTATATACACAAAGACCGCATATTATATGCGGTCTTTTCAAATTTGGATGCCTCTCTTTTTCGTGTATTATTTTACTCTCTTTTCTCTCTTAATTTTAATCCAAAAGTGCTTCCAAAATTGCTGCGTTCTTTGTCGCCAAGGTATTTTCCCTCATTTTAGAACGATTAATGTACGTTCTTAGTGCTTCTCTGATAAGTTCGCTTCGGGTTCTGTTTTCTCCTTCTGCTACAGAATCAATTTGTGATAAAAACTTTTCGGGCATTGAAATTAGAACTCTTGCCATTGACATTCTCCTTATTGCTATTTTATTTTTGCTATAGTTCTTACATATATATAAAGTATATCTGATTAAATAAATTGATTTTTTAAAATATTTCTACTTAATATTTCTTAATAAATATAAAAATTTATAGATTATGACAAATTAGTTTGCATCATTAAATAAAAAATATGAAAAATATTTTAATTAAATTGTTAAAAAACAACAAAAAATGCAATCATAAAAAAGCATTAATCAATACAAATGAAGGTTATTGTCCGGATTGTGGGGAATATCTTGTAAAAAATTATTATATATTAAGATGCGCGTCTTGCAATGTTAAAAGAGAGGCAAAACTCTTTTGGGGTGAAATTGTCCCTAAAGAAAAATATTGTACAAACTGTGGCACAAAAGAGTATTATATAGAAAAACTTGATAAAATTAGTTTTATAGATGCGCAATATGCAATATATCTGAAAGAAATAGCAAAAGAAATAAAAAATGCATACCCGGAAACACAAATATGGGTTGAAGAAAACGAAAAAATAGAACAAATAGGAATAAAATCAACCTAAAGATTGTATTTCAACTTCAAGTTTATCCTTAAATGTAGCATTTAATTCTTTTTCAAAAGAATTATTTAAGCTAATCCAAAGATGTGAACTAGTTAATAACTGAAACCTTTTTAAATTATCAAACTCATCAGGCGCTTCAAAATCTATCACAACAGGATTTTCACCTTTATATTTTACAAGCACTTCTTTTAATAAAATATTTTCTTCAGCTGCAAATTCCTTTAAAAAATGTAAAGTAACAACATTAACTTCGCCTATTGGTTTAACTTCATTAATTGCAAGATTAATTTCTTCATCTCTTACATTAACTTTTGCTTTAATTATAACTTTTTGTTCAGATTCAATTAATGCCCCATAATTCTCTACAATTTTAGGAAAAGCTACAATGCTAATCCTTCCTGTTAAATCTTCAATTTGTCCTGTTTTTATATACTTTGAAGGATCTTTTTTAGTAGATTTTTGAACAATTTGAGACAACAAACCGCAAATTGTAACCATCTCATCTTGCACAGGATTTTCAATAATATCCTCTATAGTTTCAGTAGTAATATACTTTAAAGTATTCCTAATAGATGCCAATGGATGAGATGTAACATATATACCCATTAATTCTTTTTCAAACATTTGAATTTGAGAATCACTAAATTCGTCTTCGCTACTTCCTGACATCTTAAAAGTAGGAATATTTAAAGCTTCTTGTTGTTCGCCACCAAAAGCAGAAAATAAACTGACTTGACCTGACATTTTTGTTTTTTCGGCATTATGGACAAAATCAACAACATTATCCATATTATTTAAAAGTTGTTTTCTAGATTTTTCAATACCTGTAAAAGCACCTGCTTTAATTAAACTTTCGAGAGTCCGTTTATTTAAACATTTTGAATCAACTCTGGAGCAAAAATCAAAAAAACTTTCAAAAGGTTTGTTTTTCCTCTCTTTTTCAATTTGCTCAATTACAGCTTCTCCTACATTTTTAATAGAAGCCAAACCAAAACGAATATTTTTACCATCTGGAGTAAATTGAGAATTTGAATTATTAATGTCAGGAGCCAAAACTTCAATCCCTTGAGCTTGACATTGAAGAATATATTGCTGGGTTTTATCCTGATTATCAGCAACTGACGTCAACATGGCACACATATATTCAACAGGAAAATGTGCTTTTAAATATGCGGTTTGATATGCTACAAAAGCATAAGCAGAAGAATGAGCTTTATTAAAACAATACTTTGCAAAACTTTCAATTTGCTCAAAAAGTTTAGTTGCATTTTCAGAACTCATACCTTTTTTAGCAGTTGCCTCAACAAAAATAGATTTTTGTTCAGCCATTTGTTGAAGCTTCTTTTTGCCCATCATACGACGAACCATATCAGCTCCACCTAATGAATAATCAGCTAGAGTTTGAAATATTGCCATAATTTGCTCTTGATAAAGAATTGTACCATACGTATCTTTTAAAATATCTTCTAGTAAAGGATGAGCATATTCAATTTTTTGACGACCATGTTTTCTATCTATAAAATCTTCTACCATGCCAGCTTCCAACGGCCCCGGACGATAAAGAGCGACCATAGCACCTAAATCCTCGAAAACTGTTGGTTTTAAACGCTTAATATATTTCTTCATTCCGCCTGATTCAAGTTGAAAAACCGCATCAGTTTCGCCTTTTGATAACATTTCAAATGTAGCTTTATCATCAAGCGGAATATTATTTATGTCAATATCTTTTCCAGTTCTTTCCTTTATCAAATCAAGTGCATCTTGGATAATCGTTAAAGTTTCAAGCCCTAAAAAGTCCATTTTTAAAAGCCCGAGTTTTTCAATACCCGCCATCGGATATTGAGTTGTTGTTGCTTTTTCTTTTGAAAGAGCAACCGGAATAATCTCGTCCATTGGACGAGGTGCTATAATAACTCCGGCAGCATGAGTACCCACTTGATTTTTGAGCCCTTCCATGTGTAGTGCTTCATCAACCAAACTTTGAACTTGAGAATTTTCATCACAAAGTTTTTTTAACTCCATTCCATCCAATAAAGCTTCTTTTAACTTTGTACCGGGAGCATTTGGAACCATACCTGCCCAAGAATTTGCCTGAGTAAAAGGAATATCATATACCCTACACACTGCTTTCAAAGCAGCTTTAGCGGCCAAAGTACCAAAAGTTATAATTTGACAAACATGATCTTTACCCCACCTATCGGAAACATAATCAATCACTTCCCCACGTCTGCGCTTACAAAAATCTATATCAATATCAGGCATGGAAATTCGTTCGGGATTTAAAAATCTTTCAAACAACAAATTATGATATATAGGGTCAAGCTCAGTTATTCCAAGAGCATAAGCAACAATAGAACCAGCAGCCGAACCCCTGCCAGGACCGACCGGAATATGATGTTCTTTTGCCCAATTTATAAAATCCCAAGTTAAAAGAAAATAAGCAGGAAATCCCATTTTAAAAATTACACTTTTTTCATACTCATAACGTTCCATTATCGAATCGCTAATAGGGTCACCGTAGCGCTTTTTTAAGCCTTCAATACATAAATTATCAAAATATTCTTCTTCGCTTAATCCATCAGGACAAGGAAATTTTGGTAAATACTCTTTTGTTTTGCCAAACTCCAATTTATCCATTTGAAAATCAACTTTTGAAGCAACTTCTACAGTATTATTTATACATTCATTAAAATAATCTTCATCCATCCAAGAAAATGCTTTTCTTAATTCATCTACAGTTTTTACATAAAATTCATTTACGGAAAACTTAAATCTATCAGGATTAGATTTTGAAGACTTTGTCTGTTCACACAATAAAGTATCATGCCATGCTGCATCTTGCGCTTTCAAATAATGTGAATCATTTGTTATAACAGTCTTTATGTTTAATTCTTTTGCCAATTCCATTAAAAAAGGGTTTGATTCTTTCTGTTCTTTCAAACCATGGTCTTGTAATTCTATGTAATAATCATCTTTAAAAAGTTCTTTATAGTATTTTGCTCTTTTTATTGCTTCTTCTTTATTGCCATCCAAAAAAAACTTTGCAACCTCACCTTGTATACAAGCAGAAAGGCAAATTAAATCATCCTTATATTTTTCTAGAAGTTCATGATTAATACGTGGTTTATAATAATATCCTTGAGTTGTAGCGATTGAATCCAATTTACACAAATTGTGATACCCGTTTTGATTTTTTGCCAATAAAACAAGATGATACATTGTTTTTTTTGATCTATCTTCTAATACATCCCCGTCGCAAATATAAAATTCGCATCCTAAAATTGGTTTTACGGCTTCAATTTTCTTTTTTAGTTCCTGCTCACTTTCATCTAACATATGCGACAACATTTCATTTTTTGCGATGAACATATCAGCGCAACCATACATTACCCCATGGTCTGTAATAGCTATTGCAGGCATATCATTTTCTGCTGCATATTTATAAAATTCAGGAATTCTTATGGCTCCGTCCAATAGCGAATATTCTGTATGTATGTGTAAAGGAACATATTTCATAATTAAATTCTATCATAACTCAAAAGCATGATAGCATATTACTTTATCCTTTTTAACAAAGCTTTTACATCTTCTGTTATTATCATTTTGGGGTGTTGATTTATAAATTCATCAAATACCGTCTTTGCAAGCACTTTTCTATCCGTTTTATAATATATTAAACCTGCTATTATTCTATTATAGGGATTGGTTTTATCTTTTAAATTTTTTTCAAGTTCTGTTTCGTAAGTTTTTGTTTTAATACATGCATCTGAATATGCTTCATAAAATGCCATATTAACACAATCTATGTTTATTGCCTCACTAAATGCCTTTTTTGCTAAATCGTACCTTTCCAATACCATAAAACATCTGCCGATATTGTAAATATATATTGCACTTTCTGGTAAATCTTGAGTTAAGCTATATGCGATTTCATATTCCTTTAGAGCACCTAAATAATGTTTTTCTTCAAAATATATATTCCCCATATTTGAATGCAATCTGGCATTTTTCTTGGCATCTATTTTCTGCCATTCATAACCATCCAGCCCTCTATTTGAATTCATTGAAAAAGAAGGCATACATAAAAATAATAATAAAACAATTAATATTTTATAGCTCAATTTCATAATTTTCTTTTGCAAAATATATATTTTCTTCACTATTTGCAAATTCTTTTTCTAATATTGAAAGTTTTTTATCATCATACTCAGGATCATAATGAAAGAAGAATAGTTTTTTTGCTTTTGCAAGTTTATAATTCTCTATTGCCATCTCAAAAGTTGAATGTCCAAATCCTTGCTTTGGCTGTATTGGATTAATATAATCCTGATAAGTATACTGAGCATCATGAATCATACAATCTGCCCCATATGCAAATTGAATAAATTTTTTATCAGCACCTATATAACTTTCTTTATCAGTAGCATAAATTAAGGTTTTAGATTTATATTTTATTTTTATGCACAAACAACCATTTTTGGGGTGGGCTTGAGTTTTATAGGCAGTAATTACAATATCATCACTATTTAACTTTAAATTTTTATAATCTAAAACATCATATACTTTTGTAGTACCATTTTGAGAGATTATAATTACGTTATTTTCATTTAAATTTTTAACAGTGAAATTACTTCTAATTTCATCAATTCCCAAAGGAAAGACTTTATCAAATAAAACAGTTCTAAGAGTTTCTTTTAAATCTTCATCATTTGTACTTAAACCAAAAAGATTAATTGTAGACATAGGCTCAAACAATGGCTTGTAAAACTGCAAACCTTGTATATGATCTTGATGAATATGACTTAATAAAATAGTTGCTTGATGAGGAGTCTTTTCATTTTGAATTATCTTATTTTTAATTACATCCAAACCTACATCTATAATTCCCGTTCCACCATCTAATATTACTAGCTGATTTCCGCAATTCACTTCCACGCAAGCCGTATTTCCTCCAAATTCCAAAAAATTTATTTTTGGACTTGGGTATGAACCTCTTGTACCTCTAAATTTTACTATAAATTTTTCACTGTTCTCTTTCATGGCAATTAATTTTTCCAATATTTACTGTTGATCTATTTTTTCTTTTTTAAATTTTCTTTCTCTTTTTATTTTTTGTTTTTTTTGCTTTAATTCCTTATGTTGCATTAATTTTTTTATCTCTCTTTTTTTTGTTTTAGTAGTTTTTGAAGCATTCTTTATTTTATTTCTCTTGTACCTAACAGATTTGTGATGATTTTTCTTTAAAACGAAGTTTGTTTGTCTATCTTTTTCATATCCTGCTAAAGTTGCATAAGATATAACACTTTGTCTGTTTTTTTCTTTTACATCTTCTAATCTTGTTGATATAAAATCAAAATCAAATGAAACTCTATCTTTATAATTTACTATCTTTATGTGCCGAAATGCCATAGGATACGTAACCAAAGCAGGAGTTGAAACAAAAACAATATTTCCTATTTTTCTTATTTTTGTAGCATGATAATGACCCGAAACTACTACAATAGGATTTTTGTATTTAATTAAAATTTCATTGAATTCAGCCGCATTTAATAAAGCATGTTCTTGCGCTACAAAAGGTTGAACAGAAGGAAAATGTATTGCAATTAATACAATTTTATCTTGATTTTGTGACAATTCATTATCTAAAAATTGGAGTTGCTCTTGCGACAACTCACCATTTGATGTATTTCTGTCAGATATAGTTGCGTCAAGCACAACTATTCTATAATCAGTTTTGGGACTAAAAGCATAAAATGTATCTGAAAATGTATAATTAGGATTACATTTTTGAACTATATTCAATACTACACTTTTATCCAACCCACCATAAGAAAGATCATGATTTCCAAAAGCATTCAAAGTAGGGTAACGCAGCTTAGTTAATAAAGTATAATATTCCCTGTAATTATCAACTGTGGCACTATCTACTAAATCACCAGTGAATAAAACAAAATCAAGACCTTTTATTTCATTTACCTGTTCTATTGCATCTTTCAAAAGTGCGCTTGAGGAGCCAAGCGCTTTATACGCAGTATCTTCTCTATCAACAGAAATATGAGTGTCCGAAATTTGAACAAAATCCAAAGTCATATTTCTGAAAGAAAATGCTTGAACACCGACACTTCCGGCTATAAAAAGACAAACAGTAATTACAATTTTAATTAATTTATTTTTCATTTACCAGCTGTTCTAATTTTTCCAATAAATCTTGATGGTTTTTATAAAACTCCCATCCTCTTGCTTTCATAGCATAAATCATCGCCAAAGGCAAGTTAAGTGCTTCATTAGATTTTAATTTTTCTTTATAAAATTCTTCAAAATTACAAGGCAATCTCAATGTCCAGTTTGGATCTCCCGAAGTTCCAGGGACATTATAAACTTCATTTATTCCAAAGAAATCTGTAAAGAAAATCTGAACATTTTCAGCTTTAGATGCAAAACATTCAACAAGCTTCATAAATGCAAAGAATTTTTCATCGCTATACATCTTGTGCCAAATTTCATCTTTATTTCCGAATTCCGAACATAAATCTTCAATTAAATTCTTAATATACGGATTTGCTTCCTCGGTATTTACCAACTTGGACGCCCACATTCTAATGGGTTCATTATCATGTGTTCCAACCATAACCCAAGAATTAGGAGTAATATTTTTGCACCTGTAGGGATGATTTTCTTCCTGAGTTACAACAAATTGAACAAGTTTCATTCCTTGTAAACCGTACTTTTTCATAACCTGAACAACAGGATAAGTTAATGTACCTAAATCCTCAGCTATAATTGAATTTTTATCAAGTCCTGCATCTTTTGCAGATGCTATAACAATTTTTTCAATCATTCTGCCATACAAAGTTACTTGTTCGTCTGTTAAATTATCTATCCATTTTTCATCATCAGGAGTTGCAAACTTACCTTCAATAGGAGTTTTATTTATATTTTCTTCACAAGCTATAGAAAATCTTTTAAGCTCAGGATGAGTTGGAGACGAATACAACCTTCCTGCGCCTTCTTCTACCTTTGGAAGATGCCCTTTTTTATATACCCAAGGATCTATCAAACCGACAGTATGATCAATCCTAACTCCTCCGGGATTTTCCTTAAACATTTTTGTATACAACTTTTTAAGCAAAAGACCCGCTTCACCAAGCGAACCATCTTTATTAAATAATTTTTCCGGATTTACAACACTAAACCCCCAAGCTTGCCCGTCTTTAGAAAAATAATCTGGAGGACAACCCAAACACCAGCCATCCAAAAATAAAGACTGGTAAGCCCAATTATCTCTGTCTGAAAAGGCAACTTGTCTGTCTGCAATTAACTTCAATCCTAACTTTTTAGTATATTCGAGAGTTTCATCACTTTGTTTTTGAACAATAAACTGCTCCAATTTATATTTTTCTATAGTGTCAAAATATCTCTTCTGAATTTCTTTTATTCTTTTTTCAGCAAGTTTCTTATCTGCCTTTCCATAAAGAGTTCTATCTAATTCACTTTTCCATTGAGGCCAGTAATCAGAATTATTTTCAATGGATAACGCTTCATATAGTGAATCTTTATCAAGCCAAAAAGCGTTCTGCTCTTTAAAAACTTCAAATTCTTTTTTCAAATCTTTTGGAGCATTCTTTTTAAAATTTTTATAAAATTCATTTGCGCACAACTCCAGACTCTCGAGCGCATAAACATAAGCTGCTCTGTTTGAATTTTTATTTGGATTCATTTCAATAATCTTATCAAGAGTTTTTTGAGATAAAATATTCCCCCATTTATCCGTAGTTAACTCTTTTAAATTAATAAACAAGGGATTTTTTGAAAAAACTGTTCCAGTATATGGAGAAGAATCAGACAATTTTGTTTTACCACAAGGTCCTAACTGAATAGCACTAAAAACACCATTTAAATAATCAAATAAAGACTTTGCACAAGTAGAATTATAAGTCCCAAAACCTATATCTTCATTATTTTTTGAAGGAAAACTAACTCCATGTAAAATTAAAGCTAAATTTTTCTTTCCCAAAACCTTAAGTGCCTCTTGAATTACAGTTTTATATTCTTTAGTAAACAACTTTGATTCTTGTAACAACATTATCCTCTCCTTAAAATTAATAATTATTAAGTCCACGCTTTTGCAAGTACTCTCGCACATGATTTAAAGACGACTGGACTATTCTTGTAATTCTTGAACTCGAAAGACCAACCATTGTTGCAATTTGCTTTACTTGCATATTTCTATAAAATCTGTACTCAACTATTGTTCTATCTTTTTGAGGCAATTTTGAAATTGCTTCCTTGATTAACTTGCTTAATTCCGAAATCTCTGCTTTCTCATCTGGTGTAGCCGATGTATCTTTTATAAAATCAAAAGGCGATTCATTATCAGAACTCGCTGCCATAATCGAATCAATAGAAAGGATTGTTTCATAAACCGCTTCTCTGATTTTAGAAGGAGAAACATCAAGCGCAGATTGATTATCTGAATATTCTTCTTTATATTCTTCTTCACTGTCTTCTTTTTTATGTTTTAAAGTGTACCATTTATAACGATTTCTAAGTTCATTTCTGATTGCCCAACGAACAGCAGTTGCAATATATGATGAATTATAATTTTGGAGTTGCTCCTCAGTTTTATTTTTAAACAAAGCTTGCAGCGCAATAATCCCTATTGAAACCAACTCATCACAATCAAGCATATGACTTGGAATTCTTTTATATTCTACCCTTGCAACTTTTTGTATTATATCGATATAGTCTTTTAATTTAGCTTGCAACTTTTGCTACCGTCTATACTATCTCTATAATTAAATTTTACTATTATAAATTAAATAATGCAAATTGGTTAATTTTATTTTACCATTTCATTTTTATAAGCCTTGTGGGACATATATGAAAGAATTGCACATATTATACCAAAAATAATTGCCCAATATATTGCCATGTGATAACCTTCTATAAATGAAGCGTTTTTATCTAATCCCTTTAATAAAGCAAGTTTTTGTGCATAATCAAAAATACTTATTGAAATTGATATACCCAAAAGCATGCCTACGTTTCTAAACATAGCTAAAATTCCAGATGCTATGCCCATTTTTCCAATTGGAGCAACCGAAACAATTAAAGCATTAACGCTTGGTTGATAACAACCCGACCCTGCTCCTATTAAAGCTTGTCCTACTATAATATTCCAATATGTTAAATTTTCTCCAACTGTTGTAAAAATTATATAGCCTATAACTATTAAAATTGTGCCTGTTGTCATTAATATAGAGCTATGTAATTTTTTAGTCAATTTACCATTTAACAAAGCAAGTATCATAAACATTATTGAAAAAGGTAATATTAAAATAGCAGTCATAACAGGACTTTTACCTAAAATCTCCTGTGTATAAAACGGAAATAAAAGTGCATTTGTAAAAAGCGCAAAATAAGCAACTAAAAGCGCAAAATTACCGTATGTAAAAACTTTTGATTTAAAAAGTTCAAAGTTTACAACGGGATATGGTATTTTCTTTTCTTGAAAGTAAAATATTGCCCCAAAAACCACAAATAAAACTCCAAAAAATATTATTCTATGTGATGTCCAGCCCCAATCATGTCCTTTAGAAATTACCATAAGCATTGACAAAATCGCAATTAACATATAAACCATTCCAAAATAATCAAACTTAAATTCTGATTTATGAACAATCTCAGGTATATATTTTTTTGAATAATATGCCCCTATTAACCCTATTACAATGCTTGGTACAAATATTGAACGCCAGGAAAAATAATGCATTAAAAAACCGCCCAATATTGGTCCCGACATTCCAGCTAATGCCATCAAGGCAGTTGAAAAACCTAGTGCTTTTGCTCTTTTATTTCCTTTAAAAATTGATGAAATAATTGCATAATTATTAGACAATAATATACTTGCGCCAGTTGCTTGAACAATTCTTGATAAAATCAACATTGTTAAATTGAAAGAAAAAGTATTTAAAAAAGCTCCAAAAGCAAAAATTAAATATCCAAAAGCATATAAATTACTTCTTGAAACCAAATCATTTAACTTTCCAAAAAGAGTTAAAAATGTTGATAAAATTAATATATAAACTGTTACTGCCCATTGAGCCGCATTAATTGAAATATTAAAATCATCTGCTATTTGATACAATGCAACATTCACCGTATTTGAATCCATCATAGCAAGAAAACCGCCTATGGCACTAACAGTAAAAATTATCCATTTTAATTTTGTTGTCTGCTGACTAAACATTTTTGTTATTAACGCTTTCCGAATTAAAATGATAACATCATTATTTTTTTGAAGCAACAATAAACAAATTTTTTCCTAAAAAAAACGAAAAAAATAAATCCAAAAACCTGCTTAAATTAAAAATTTTGTCATACAATTCAATCTGAAAACGATTTATATTACCATTATCAGTCATGATTTTATCTTTTAAAATATAAATTAAAGTTATAAAAACTCCCAAAATATCGCAATAACTTGCTTTTTCGATTTTAAAACCCGAAAATTCAAGCTTTTTTTTAATTATTTTTTTACTGTATCTTCTATAATGCCCTGTTTTTTTATCCATAGAAGAATAAAGCCAGTTAAATGCCGGCAAATACAAAAATAATTTTCCATCATTTTCAAGTTTCAAATTTATTTTTTTTAAAATTTCAACATCATTTGATATGTGTTCCAGAGTATTGAGCGAATATATAAAATTAAATTTTTCACCTATATGATCCAAACTGGAATAAAAAGAAATATTTTCTTTAATCTTAGCTTGATAATTTCCATCAGAATCAACGCCTGTGATTTTTAATTCAGGATTTTTTTTTAAAATTAAATTAATAAAAAAACCATCCGAACAACCAAAATCCAAAATTTTTTTATATGAATATTTTTTTATTATTCTAAAAATTAAATTCACAATAAAATTATTATAATTTTTTGCAAATTTCATTACTTCAAGATTATCTTTTGCTTGATACTCCATATTTTAATTATATGTTGACTATGTTATAATTTGCAAATGGAATATGAAATTGCAGTTTTGATACCCTGTTTTAACGAAGAAAAAACAATCCAAAAAGTTATAGATGACTTTTTAATTGTGCTTAAAAATTATAATTTTAAAATTTATGCTTATGACAATGCCTCAAATGATAATTCCGCAAAAATAATTAAAAATTTTAATAATGAAAAAGTAAAATATAAATTTGTTAAACAAAAAGGTAAGGGTAATGTTATAAAACAAATGCTTAAAGAAATTCAAGCAGATTGTTACGTACTTATTGACGGAGATGATACTTATCCTGTAGAAAAATGTCTTAAAATGATTGAATTAATCAAAAATAATAATTGCGACATGGTTGTTGGAGACAGACTCTCTGGAAATTTCAAAGAAAAAAACAGTAGAATCTTTCACTCAACAGGAAATAAGCTTATAACAAAATTAATTAATAAGCTATTTGATGCATCTTTAAAAGATGTCATGAGTGGTTATAGGGTATTTAACAAAAATTTTGTTAGAAATTTAAATATTCTAACAAAAGGATTTGAAATAGAAACAGAAATTTCAATTTTTGCACTTAAAAACAAATTTAGAATAATTGAAATTCCAATTAACATTAAAAAAAGACCAAAAGGCAGCAAATCCAAATTAAACACCTACATTGACGGTTTTAAAGTTATAAAAACAATTTTTTATTTTAAGGGTCAAAAAAATGAAAAGAATATTTAATTTTTCATTTTTTTATTCTTTATTGCTTTCTTTTTGCCTAACAACAGGATATTGTCTTGATAAATATGCGGATATTTTTAAATTTAACTTAAAAATATTTTTTATTTCTTTTATAGCAACTTTTTTAGTTAGTTTTTTATTTTTGAAATTTTTGCCTGAAATACAAAATAAAATCAATATAAAAATTCCTGAAAAATTAGAAAATTTTTTTCTTAAACCAGATAAAAAATGCTTTTTTAGAATACTATGTTTCATTATAATATGCTACATTCCCGCATTTTTAGCATATTTTCCCGGTTTGTTTACTTATGATGTTATATATCAAGCAAATTTTTTTATAAACCATGATTATATTGAAATAAATCCGATTTTTCACAATTTTTTGATTTTACTGGTTTTAATATTCGGATTTTTCTTAAATTCTGCAACAATTCCGATTTTCATTTTAACCTTGACTCAAACGCTTGTTATGGCATCAATTTTTGCCTACTGTATTTTTATAATGTTAAAATTAAAAATCAATAAACTAATAATATTATTATCTATTTTATTTTTTGCGCTTCATCCCATTAATCAAATGTTTTGTTTAATTTCTACAAAAGATACCATCTTTTCAGGTTTAATTTTACTTTATATTCTTTTTTTAGTTGAACTTTTTAATAACAAAGAAATATTTTTCAAAAAAAATATTAATTTATTAAAATTAATCATTGTTATTTGCTTTATATTTTTATTCAGACATAATGGTTTTATAGCATATATTTTAACCTTACCATTTATTTTATTTTCACTTAAAAATTTTAAAAAAGCTTTTATTTGTTTCTTAACGCCAATATTATTTTATTTTTCTTTTGGAATAATAAAAAAATCTTTTAATATAAAGCCGCCTCCAATAGCTTCTTCTATTGCAATACCTCTACAACAAATGGCAAGGGTAAGAAAATTCCAAAATAAAAATTTATCCGAACTTGATAAAAAAGCATTTAGATTAATTGTATCAAAAGATAAAGAACTAAAATACTTTCCATACAACGTTGATACAATTAAGATTGATAATGAAATGTTGCATAGTGATTTTATTGAAAATTCAATAAAAAATAACCCGATATTATTTATTTCTCTTTATTTAAAATGGATGATATTATATCCAAAAGACTATATTAACGCATTTTTTCTTCAAACTTATTCATATTATTATCCAATAGGAAAATATAAAACAATAGCCGAACACTTTTTTATCCTGACATATAACCGCTGGGATAATATCTTTGGAGTCCCTATATATTCTTATTGTTTTAATCCTTTTTTAAGAAAATTTTATGATTCAATATTTCTATTTAATTCATTTGAAAAAAATCCTATAAGTTTTATTTTATTCGCAATGGGAATAAATTTTTGGATTATAACAAGTGGTTTTTTTATATTATTTTACAAAAAATATTATAATTTCATTTTACCATTAATTATAATTCCTTTCCTATTTCTAACCGTATTATTCGGTCCTATTGCACTTTTAAGATATATTTATCAAAATTATCTTATAATTCCTTTGATATTTGGTTTTTGTTTTTCTAAATTTGAAAAAAATTAATATCTTAAGACAAATAAAGGTTTTTGTAGTAATATTTAAACACCAATGAATATAAAGGAAGTATGACAATGTTTGAAAATTATTTTTCCAGAAGAATTAAAACAACGCCTTCATCATTTATAAGAGAAATATTAAAAGTAACACAAAAACCTGAAATTATTTCTTTTGCAGGAGGACTTCCAAACCCAATTTCCTTTCCACAAGAAGAACTTAAAATATCAATGAACAGAATAGCCGATAAATATGGAGCAAAAATTTATCAATACTCAACAACATTAGGACTCGACTCTCTAAGAGAATATATTGTTGAAAGATACAAAAAAATCTGGAATATGGATATAACAACAGACAATATTATAATTACAACGGGTTCTCAACAAGCACTTGATTTAATCGGAAAAGTTTTTATAAATGAAGGCGACAAAGTCATGGTTGAAAGCCCTTCATATCTTGGGCTTTTACAAGCTTTTCATCTTTATGAAGCTAATTTTATCCAAACAAAATTAAATGATGACGGGCTAGACATTGAAGAACTTGAAAAAACGATTAAACTTCATAAGCCAAAACTTGCATACTTAATTCCAAATTTTCAAAACCCAACAGGCTTAACTTATACTCCGGATAATAGAAAAAAAGTTTTTGAAATAATAAAAAATGAAAACTTGATTTTAATTCAAGATGATCCCTATGGAGAATTAAGATTTACTAATGAAAACAGAATTCCATATATCGGATTAAATCAAACAGAAAAAAATATATATTTAGGTTCATTTTCAAAAATAATTACGCCCGGAATGCGTCTTGGATATGTTATAGCTCAAAAAGAAATAATAAAAATGCTTGAAACCGCAAAACAAGCTTCCGATCTACATTCAAACATATTCGGACAATATTTAATTTCGGATTATCTACATAATAATGATCTTGATAAACACATTGAAAAAATTAAAAAATTATACAAAATCCAAGCAAATGCAATGGTTGAAGCAATGAAAAAATATTTTCCAAAAAATATTAAATTTACTATTCCAAAAGGAGGAATGTTTACCTGGGTAACACTAGAAGAAGAAAAATCTTCAACAAAACTTTTTGATAAAGCAATCAAAAAAAATGTCGCTTTTGTTCCAGGAAATCCATTTTACATTGATGCCACAAAAGACACTAATACTCTGAGACTAAATTATACAAATGCTGATGAAAACACAATCGAAGAAGGCATAAAACGATTAAGCGAAGCACTGCTTGAAATATAATTGTAAAATTTTATTAAAAAATCTGATTGGGTATCAATCTTTTCTTTAAAAAATACTTTATTTAGATATCAAGAGATTAAATTTTTAGGAGAGAATTATGAAAATTATCAGATTTATTACAAATGTTATTTCAATTGTTAATGAATATGACAAAAAATATCGCACAATTTAAAAAAATAGCAATCTTTTTAAATTAAATGTTTTTATCAAGATATGAACAATATTAATTTCAAAAATAATATACAACTAAATTCTCCTTCACCCGAGGTCAAAAAAAGACTCGAAGACAAGGAGAATTTTACTGCTATAGATAAAGAAAGACTTAAACAAGATGTAGCAGAATTTCAAGAAAAAGCACAAGAACATACTAAGGAAAATTTCGTTTCGCAAACTGCAAAAAATCTTAAACCAAAAGATACTAAAAAATTTATTATTTCACTGACTGCAACACTTGCAACCGTTGCGGGGCTTGCATTTCTTGGAAATAAATCATCAGATAAAATGGCTGAACTGGGCATAATGGTTGATAACTTTTTAAAAAATCGGAGATGGTTTAATTCACTTGGAGAATTTTTTAAAAAAAGTAAAAATAAAATTGCAAAAACTTTAAAAAAAGTACCGGTGATTAATAATATAGCTGAAACTTTAAAAAAACGTCCTGCAAAAGCAAAATGCGATTTTACAAGAGGTTATGGTAGAGGTTTTGTAAATATTTTTAGTTTAACTCCTGTTGATATATTAAAAAAAGCTTTTAACGATTCTGATAAACGATTAGAAGCACTTAAACAGCTTGTAGGAGAAGCAAAAGCACAAAGTTTTGTAGATTTTTTGAATGGTAGCTCAAAGACTATACAAGACAACAGAGAATTTTGTTCAAAACTAACTGATGCAATTAAAGAAAATTTTGGTATATCCGCAAAAAAAGATTTACTCGGTTTGTTTAAAAAACTTAAAAAAGGTGAAATTTGTGAAATTAATGGCAAAAAAGCTGATTTCAGTAGCTTTACTAATGTAGCTATGCAAGAAAGAGGTCTTAGTGGCATTATTGGCGCATGGTGGCCTGTTAATTTCATAAATTCAATAGGTGAAAAAATCTTTAAAAATAAATGGAAGGTTATTGGCAAAGGTAATCTTGGTGATTCTTTAATTAAGTTTAATGCAGTAAATGGTACACTTGCAGATACCAAAATAGGTTCACTCATTCAAAAATCGATAACCATCCCCAGTGAATCAATCACAAACTTTGTAAACGACAAATCCGGTTTAGGTGCATTTTTATGCATTCCTATAATGTCACTATACAATAATGTACAAGATGCTCCAAAAGAAAAAAAGGTTGCCACAGTAGCAGATGACTACATAGGAACAATGGGAAATATAGCAATTTCAACCCCGTTAGCCTTTGCTACAACTTATGGTCTTGCAAGCTTAAAAAATCTTGACAGTAGCAAAGGTTTTATGTCAAAAATTCTAAAAGGATGCGGTAAATTTTTTGGAATGGGACTTGATAAAAAAGATCTTGCTGGAAATTTAATTCAAGGAACAAATAACAAATTCATAAGATTTGCAGGCGGCGCTTTAAGATTTTTCCTTACTATGATGGTATTTTCACCATTTTATTCCAAACCCGTTAAAAAAATAATAAACAAAATCTTCGGAAAACCATATGATGCTAATGAAGCAAAAAAAGAAGAAGCATTGAAACAACAAAAAAATACAATAATTCCTGAGCTAGGAATAACAGCAGGCGAATTAGAAGAAAAAATAAAAGCCAATCCAAATGCACTTAATAAACTTCAGTCAGATCCGATGCTTCTATCAGCAGTTAAAAATAATCCAAAATTAATCTTAGATATTTTAGATGGAAAAGAAATTAAAATAAAACCAAAAGATAAGCTATCAAGTCCTGCAAACATCAACTTGATTAAAAATAACCAAAATAAACAGCCACAAAATAATGAAAGAAATTTATTTGATTCTTCCAATAAAAATCAAGAAAAAACAAAACAAGATGATGATTTATCTTACGATAGCGCAACATATATCCCATCAAGTCAATTTATTGCCAAAAACTCCACTTTAAACGAAATTCAAAGTCAAGAATATCAAGAATTAATGAATAAAGCAGATGAAGCAATAAAAAATGCCGAAAAATACATCTAAAACCCGTATATTTTTTTAACAGTTTCAACGTCTTTACTTGATAAAGTGCTCAACCTCGGACAAGCAGTAGAAGGATACATAATATCATTAACATCGTCACTATGCCCTAAAATTCCTATGGCATGTCCTATTTCATGCAACGTTATCTTATTTAATTGAGCATCAGTAAATTTAAAACCTATAGGACTACATCTAGAAATAGAAATTTCAGATTTTGCAAGGTAAGTTCGTCCTTGAATTTTTATATAGCTTGTTTTAGTGCTACCTGCTTGATTATCAGATAATTTGTCAACATATTTTATAGTAATATCTGCTTCATTAGCATTTTTAACATATTTAAAATTCAAATCACTCCCGAGCGCATCATCCCAGGTTTTAAAACTTCTCGTAAAAATATATTCTTTGAGGTCATCGGGCTTTATATACACTTTAATATTTTTTGGATTTATCCAAACAGCAGGAATGGCAACATCAGAATAATAACTGCGCAAATCTTGTCTTGCAATAGCATTTGAAAACAAATAAAAACAAATAAAAACTATACTTATTACAATTTTCATACAAAAATTATATTTTAGCACCAGTTGTTTTGTAAAGACTTATTTTATCAATATAACAATCAATTTTTGACTGTGCTAAAAGTTTTTTCATATACAGTAAACTTTCTTTTTGTTGGAGTAAATCAAGCTTGGAAATAACGCCCGTATCATACTTTGATTTAGAGTAATCATATTCACGTTGTTGAATATCATGAGCTTTTATATTATTTAATAATTTCTCATTATCTGATTTTAAATTATATAAAGAGTCATTTACTTCTTGAATTGCAGTTAAATTAGTTTTTTGATAACTTTGTAATAATTGTTCATATTTATTTTTATTCAATTTTAAATTTGCAATCCGAACAAAACCTGTAAATAAAGGCAAATCAGCACTTGCACCTAAAAGAGACAAACTATTATTCCAACCCATTGAGCCCATAGAAGATGAAGCTATAAAAGTTAACAACCCTAATATATTTATAGTTGGCAAAAATTCTTTTTTAGCAACCCTAATATCAATTCCTGCCGCTTCTAATTGTTTTTCTATTGCTTTGTAATCGGGACGATTAACAATAATATCAGATGAAATTTCATTTGGAATTTCAAAATCTACACCTAATTCATCCAACGAACTTCTTTGATAATCTTTTGTGTTATTAGGACTGTCTCCAATTAACACAGCAAGAGCATTTAGAGCATTTTCTCTTGATTTTTTATAATCAAGCAAATCATTTTGAGCTAAAACAAAAGACTTCTCAGCAGCAATTAAATCAGATGTTGAAACTATCCCTTCATCATTTGATAATTTCATTAATTTATAAATTTCTTCCCTATCTTGTGTTAATTTCTCTTGAATTTCAATAATTTTATCTAACATAACAACATTATAGTAAACAGTTGCAACCATTGAAATTACCGCTATATCTGACCCTTGAGCTTGATATATTGTCCCTTCCAAAAGTTTTTTAGAGGATTTTGTCTTATCCCAATTTTTTCCAAATAAATCCAACTCATAACTTGCCAATATTGGAAAGGCAAAAGAACCTGTAGTTTTTGTAGACTCAGGCATTTTGAGAAGCAAAGGTGATGCCCCTGCCGTAACCACAGGGAGTTGCCCTGCTCTTGTAGATAAAACATTTAATTTTGCCTGCTCAATTTTAAGCGCAGCAGTTTTAATATCATTATTATTATTTATTGCTGTTACTATATATTTTTCAAGACACGGATCATCAAGTTTTTTCCACCAATCAAAATTAATATAATCCAAAATTGTTGTAGCAGGTAAATCCTTTGATTTTACTTCTAATATAGCAAAAGCAGGATTTATCATAAAACAAAACATAAAAGTTGTTAATAAAACTAGTACTGATAACTTTTTCATACTTTCCTCAAAAATTTATTGCATTTTTAACAATAGAATGTTAGCATATTAATGTTGCAAAAGCAACATGTTATTTATACAACATATTCATAATAAAAAGGCAAGTATGAAAACAAAATATGAAGATTCAATTTTTTATCATATAAATTCGTGCGCAAGATATTTTCATGTCGTTTTTGAACAATTTTTCAAAGAATTAAACATTGGAATAAGCGCAACGGAACATCTTGCCCTTGCAGTAATTATAGAAACAGGAAACTGCTGCCAAAGAGATTTAGCAAGAATAATATTAAAAGATAGAGCAGGAACAGGAAAATTAGTTAACATTTTACAAAATAAGGGATTAATTGAAATTAAATTGACAACCAAAAACAACAGACCTGCTAAAATTTTAATTCCAACTCAAAAAGGAATGGAATTAAATGAAAAAATAAGAATAATTATAATGCCCCTACTAAGCGAAATAAGAAAAGAACTAGACGAACAAACGCTTGATAAAACATCTGAAACATTAAAACATCTAAAAAATATTGTAGAAAAAATTATGAAAAAAAACATATAGGAGAATTTTTATGACTGAAGCAGAACAAATACAAGAAACAGAACATAAAAGGATTAAAAAAAGAAAATTTTTAATTCCTATTGCATCTGTTTTAGTAATTTTAACAAGTATATATTTATTTCATGAAAGTCACTTTCAATCAACAGATGACGCTTATGTAGAGGCAGATATAATTCAAGTAACCCCTAAAGTTTCAGGACATATTATTAAAAGTTATATCACTGATAATATGCACATAAAAGAAGGCGACCTTGTTGCAAAAATTGATGACGAAATGTATAAAGCTAAATATGAGCAGGCAAAAGCAAATTATGAAAGAGCTATACTAAATCAAAAAAATGCTAAAGCAAACTTGAAATCCGTTGACTCACAAATTAAACTTGCAAAAACAGATTTAGAAAGATACAAAAAATTATACGAAGAAGGTGCTGTTTCAAAACAAACACTAGATAAAGCCCAAACCAACTACGACAATGTGTTAGCGAGTCAAACAAGAGCAAAAGAAGATATTTTTGCTAAAGGAAATAATGTAGCAGATGCTGATTTAAAAGCACTTAAAGCCATTATGGATCAAGCCAAGTTAAATCTTGAATATACTAATGTGCTTTCTCCAAATACTGGAGTTGTAACAAATCGACGAATTGAAAAAGGAAGTTTTGTATCGGCAGGCGGACCTTTGTTTGCAGTTGTTCCCGATAAAATTTGGATAGTTGCAAATTTTAAAGAAAACCAAGTTGGTCAAATGCGTCCAGGGCAAGATGTTTCAATTAAAATTGATGCCTATCCACACAAAAAATTCAAAGGAAAAGTTGATTCAATTCAAAGAGCATCAGGAGCAAAATCCAGCCTATTTCCTCCGGAAAATGCTGTCGGTTCATTCGTTAAAATAGTACAAAGAATTCCTGTTAAAATTGTTTTTGATGAACCTATTGATTCATCCAAATACAATATTGTCTCGGGTATGAGCGTTGTTCCAAAAGTGAAAGTTAAATAAAATGACAAACGAAACAAAAGAACAAAACTGGCAACCGACAAAAAATCCATGGATAACTTGTATTCCATTGATGGTGGCCGCTTTTATGTTTGTTTTAGATGAAACCATTGCAAACGTAGCACTTCCATATATGGCAGGCAGTTTTAGCGTCTCAAGACAAGAAAGTACCTGGATTTTGACAAGTTATTTAATAGCTTCTGGTATTGTTATTCCCTCGGTTGACTTTTTTTGCAAATTACTGGGCAGAAAAAATTTCTTTATTTTAAGTATTATAATTTTCACAATTTCATCATTTTTATGCGGAATTGCAACTTCTCTTCCAATGATGGTAATAACAAGAATATTGCAAGGTTTTGGAGGCGGAGCACTTTTACCCTTAGCTCAAGCAATGAATTTGGAATTGTTCCCACTTGAAAAAAGAGCTCAATCCATGGCAATGTTCGGACTGGTTGTTGTAATTGCACCAATTATAGGACCTGTATTGGGAGGATGGATAACAACAAACTGGTCTTGGCCATTTATATATTTTATAAACATTCCCGTAGGAATTCTTGCAGTATATCTTGCTAAAGAATGTATTGAAGATCCTCCTTATGCCAGAAAACAAAAAAATGTATCAATAGACGGACTTGGTTTTTTTATGTTAATCGGCTGGCTTACTTGTATGCAAATAGTTCTTGATAAAGGTAACGACGCTGACTGGTTTGGCTCAAGTTGGGTTTGTTGGATGACATTTTTTGCGGTTATTTTTGCGATTTGGTTTTTCTATATTCAAGCAACCAAAAAAAATTCACTTATAGATTTAAATGTATTCAAAGATAGTAATTTCTTTTTTGGAACTTTGATGCAAATAGTTATGCAAGGAGTTTTGTTAGCTTCTCTTGCTATTTTACCACAATTTTTGCAAGGCCTCATGGGTTATGATGCTTATTTATCGGGACTTGCTATGATGCCAAGAGGAATAGGAGCACTATCAACAGTAATCTTTATAGGCACAATAGGAAGCAAAATAAACAATAAATTGTTAGTCACATTTGGAATGTGTTTATTAAGCTTATCGGGTTTTATGCTGTGCGAACTAAATTTACAAATTTCAACATTAAGCATTGCAATCCCTAACTTTATTATGGGTGTAGGCATGGCGATGTGTATGATTCCAATTATTACATTATCCACCATGACATTAACTAACGAACAAATGACAAATGCTTCAGGTGTGCAAAATCTGTTAAAAAATCTTGGTGGCGCAATAGGTACATCAATAGTTACAACACTTATATCAAGAAAAGCACAAGCACATCAAAGTTTTCTTGTAGATAATCTTACAATGTTAAATGATAATTTTATTGAAAGGTTAAATTCATATAGCAGCACATTTCAGTCTTTAACTGATCCAATTAGTGCAAATTATATGGCAAACACAATGCTATATAAACAAATGCTACAACAAGCTAACATGGGAGCTTTTAGGGATACTTTTGAATTCTGTGCAATAGCTTGTCTGGCTATTATTCCTCTAATTTTATTTATAAAAGGTATAAAAAAAGCAAAAAAAGCATAAAAAAAAGGCTGTATTAACAGCCCTTACTATTCTCATCTATTGTCTAATTCATCTTTTCTTGACTCTTTTTAATTTTGTTTTTTGAAAAATCATTATATATTCATGTTCAAATATATTAAAACCACCTGATAAAGCTCTATAACGCCACAAATTTGCGGTTTTTCCTTTAGCTTTTTCATTTCCTGTTATATTTTTTACAATAACTGCTTTTGTTATAAAACCTATTTCTTCCATTCTTTTTTGGCATTCAAATCCAAGAGAAACATACCTGCTATTTGAATATTTATCACCAATTATAAGCGCAGCAAAACGATTTTGTTCTAATAAATCATAACCATTTTTTGCAACTTTTTTAAATAACTCATAAAATTCTTCAGTTGAGCCACAATTAGATAAATCTTCTTTTTTATCTGAAAATTTGATTATATCATCGTAAGGAGGATGTAAGATTAAAAATTGCGCAAAATTTTCACCCATAATTTCAAGTCTTGCTTTAACTTTTTCTTTCACATCAGAAGATGCACTATCTCCTTGGATTATATTAACGTCAACAACAAGTTCTTTTTTATTAAATTTAGAAGCAACATAATCTACCATATCCTGCTTCAATTCAACACCAATACAGCGTCTTTGCATATTTTTTGCTTCGATACCTGTTGTACCTGAACCAAAAAATAAATCAAGTACAATATCATTTTTCTTTGTATACCTTGTTAAAAGTTGCGTTGCTATTTGTGGAATGTAATTCCCATGGTAATCATAACTATGACCGCCTGTTTTCTCACGAGATGAAAATTCCCACCAAGTACCTGTTTTAATATTTTCATATAATTTCCAATTATTTAAATCAATATCATTATAAGGTTTTGTTTTGACAGGTTTTACAACTTCAAGAGTTGCCTTGTTAATTGCTTTCTTTTTCGAACTGATTGGCATGAAATCCCCCACATGAGTATTTGAATAAAGTATAATAAAAGTAGTTTATAATTAAATCAACTTAATATATTAAAAAATTATATTAAAGCAATTTTTTTAATTGAGGAGTTTTATTTTGGTATGATAAATATGAATTCATATAATTTTGATAGTTTTAGAGAAAAAACAAAGCCGATTAATCCTCAAAAATTAAGCATTTTCTACTATAACGACACTCACGGAAACTCGGATCAAATTGCGGGGATTGTTCACAGTGCAAAACAATTTAAAGCTGACAGCTTTAATAGTAATTCTGTAAATTTTATTTTATCTGCAGGAGACAATTATTCCGGAGCCGACGTTAAAAAAAATAATTTTATAGTTAGCTTAATGCAGAATATTATGGGGGTAGATTTATCCGCAATAGGAAATCATGAAATAGACGGAGGCGTTCAAGGATTATATGATGTTGCAAAAAATAGAAAAACACAATTTATTGCAACAAATGTCATTTTGCAGGAAAACAGCCCCATAAAAGATATTATCAAGAAATCTACAATTAAAGAACAAAAAGGCGTTAAATACGGCTTTATTGGAGCAATGCCCATTGATTTTAAAACTTGCAGTAAAGAAGAAAACCAAAAAGATATTTCTGTCATGGATTTTAACGAATCAATAAAAGCTATGCAAAAGGAAATTAATGACTTAAAATTGCAAGGCGTAAATAAAATTATTTTACTTTCTCATAGCGGTTATGAACTTGATAAAAAATATGCTCAAAATCTTGACGGCGTCGATATAATCGTAGGTGGACATACGCATACGGTTGTCGAAGGTGCAAAAAACGGCGAAAATATCGTAAAATCTAAGTCAGGCGAACCTGTTTTAATTGTTCAGGCAGGCGAAAATGGTAAATATTTTGGAAGAATTGAAGCCGAATTCGATGAAAACGGTATCCTAAAAGAAATTGAAAACAAATTAGAAAAAAGCACAAACAATAAAAAATGTCCTATTATAGAACATATTAAAGAAGAAAACTTAGGGAAAAGCCCAAAAATTGCTACAATTTCAAAAATAGACTCCTTTCCAAAAAACAGAAGAATTGCCCCCTGTGCTTGGACTAACGCAGTTGCGAATTCAATGAAAAGTGAGTTAAATACTCAAATAGCCCTAATAAACGCCGCAAATATAAGAAAAGTTCCCCAAGCAGGTATATTAACCGAAAGAGATGTATCTGAATCTGCTCCAATGAAAAATAAGCTTTTGAGAACAAAAATAACTCAAAAACAATTAATTGAAGCGATTAAATCAGCACTAAAAAGAACTTTTAGCGACAAAGAAGGTGTTCCGGGAATTCTTATTACAAGCGGTATAACTTATAAAGCAGATGACAAAGGAAATCTTCTGGAAGCCTATTTTGTTGAAAAAGACGGCACAAAAACTTCAATTGATATAAATAATCCATCCGAAAATATCATATACACAATTGCTTATGATAATTTCGTAGCTAAAAAAGATGGAGAGTACCCTGAACTTTATCCAAAATTTGAAGTTGAAAATTTTGAGTTTGATAAAGATACCACAATGATTAATTATTTGAATAAATTATCTAAAAAGGATGATTTAGAATTCATTGATGATAAAAGAATTGAAATACAAAAAACATCACAACCGACATTCCAATACAATAAAATCCAAAACTTTTTAAACTTAACTCGCCCAAAAGCTTCATAAAATATTTAATACATAAATAGCCGACTATAAAAGAAGTTACAAAACCAAATAAAAGTGCTTTTATGTTAAATGTCATAATTTCCTTAAAATCAAGCTCCATTAATGGATATACAAGACTTGCAAGAAAGATAACTGGAATACTCATTAAAAAAGAAAATTTTGCAGCTTCAATTCTACTCATTCCTCTCATAATAGCGGTTGAAATGGTTAAACCGCTTCTTGAAAATCCGGGGAAAACAGCTAATCCTTGAGCAATAGAAATTAATATGGCAGTTTTTAATGATATTTTTTTATTCCCCTTATACATTTTTTCACTAAATAAAAGTATAAAACCTGTCCCCATAAGAAAAAAGCACACTATTTGAGGGTTGGCAGTTAAAAATTCAACTTTTTCTTTTAATAATAATCCTATAATGCCTGTAATAAAAACAGATAAAGCAATATATCCGACAAGTTTTACATTTTGATTTTTATAATTCTTATTTTTAACAGATTTAAAAAATTCCAAACAAATATTTTTTAGATCCCTGAAAAAATATATAACAACTGCAAATAAAGTAGCTAAATGCACTAAAATATCAAAAAAAATCTCTTCTTGGTTAATCTCCTGATTGATTGGAGTGCCCGACAGTAAACTGCATATTTCATGTGAAAAAACAATGTGAGCAGAACTTGATATAGGTAAAAATTCACTCAAACCTTGGATTGCTCCGGTTATTACAGCTTGGATAGTCTGCATATAAACCCCTTTTTAATTTTCTTCAAAATAACTTGCCCGAGAAGTCATTGTCTCCCAAACATCTACACGATAAACTAAATCAAAGCGTTCTTTTGCTTTTTTATAAATAAATCTTGCAATAAACTCTGAACTTGGACTTTCACCTCTAAATTCAGACAATTCATTCAAATCTTTATGATCAAGGTAATCTATTATTTCATTTATTTCTTTTTTTAATACTTTAAAATCGATTAAGATGTTTGATTTATCAAGTTTATCACCTCTTGCATAAACTTCAACTTTCCAATTATGCCCGTGCATATTCTCGCATTTGCCTTTATAATTCAGCAAATGATGAGCAGATGAAAAACTTGTCTCAATTTTAACTTCGAACATAAGTTAATGATAACATGAAATAAAATTATTTAAATATTTTTAATATATCTTCTACTCCTTTGCCTTGTTTTATTGCGATTTCAAGCAAATCACCTAAACCCGATAAAGAGCCATTGTTAAATCCAGAAATTCCAAAATCATCACGCATTTTTCCGTAATTTTTTGAAACCATACCACCAAGATCAAGAATATATCCTCCTTGCGTACGACCATTTTTCATAGCATCACCATTATACATAAAATGCTCTTTTAACCATTCGGAAAGTTTTTTTCCAGCTGTCGGGATTTTATCATCCTCTATATATTCAGATAACATCCAAGGAACATCTTGATAAACGACACCATCAACTTGTTTTGTCAAAGCGCCGTTTGCCATATAAAATCTTGGTACATCAACAACACCATCACGGGTCAGCTGTCTAGATGTTGCAATTTCCGACATGCCAGAATTGATATTCAAACTAGATCCTCTCGTTTGTGAATAAATTTTTAAAGCGGCAGAATGTCCGTTTTGATCTGTTAATTTATAGACTACTCCAACTTCGCCACCGCCTATATTTTTAGCAATAATTTCTTTTCCGCCTATATTGAGTCTATATGCAATATGCTCCTTATCAGCTCGTGCAAATTTACTTAGAGTATCCATTACTTCACTTTGATTTACATCTGCAAATATTTCAGGAATGTTATCTGTTATATAAGCATTTCCTCTCGATTTTAAAGTATTATCAGCCATAATGGCAAATCTTTCAGGAATATCATAAGGTCGTTTATCAAATCCAATAAACAAATCCACATCTGAATCCACGGTTAAATTTCTATTTTGCAGATAAAAATTATAGTCATCGGTTCCAACTTTATAGAAGGGTCTATTTAAATCATTCATTTTGTCATAAGTTATTCCATCATATCTATCAGGCTTTCTTAAATTATCACCTAATGAAGTATTAAATTCTCCCAAACTAAAATATTTTTTTAAATTTTCTAATTCAGCTTCTCTTACTGATAATTCTAGTTCTAATTCTTTAATATCAGATTCTACACAATACTTTGATGTTTTTCTTACTTCAATATCAGCTTTAATTTCTTCTATACCTAATCTCCCTAATTCAATTTCTTCTTCAGATGTTTTATCAGCTTTCTTTTTCAGATTAGATATTTGTTCTCTTATATTATCCAAATCCGCTTGCTTCTTTAAATGAAGTTGATATAATTTTTTATCAGATATAATTTCTTCTATATATTCTTTTTGTTCTTTATTTTTATATTTTATGCTGTTAACTTTTTTTTGAACTTCCTCTATAGACATTTGTTGATTATTTAAAACTAAATCACAATAAGCTTTCTTAGATTCATATACCTGTTGACGAATATCTCTAAGTAAAACCTCCTTTTTTTCACCATTTTGTAATATGGTTATTTTGCCGCTGCCATCTGTAAGTTTTTCATAAGTCTTTTCAAAAGCCTTCTTGCCGCTCCTTGTTGATTTTTTAAGAACGCCATTAGCATATTCCAAAGACACCTTATCTCCATCAGGCAAAACATGTTCTATTATTCCAGTATATTCTTTACCATTTTTAAGTTTTGCATGCCCTTTTTTAAATATAATATCTTCCAAAGTGGTTATAGATTCTTCAATTGGCTTATTAATAGGTTCAGATACTACACGAGTCGCATCATCTGCAACACTAACCGATTTTTGAGTAAAATCTTGTACAACTTGAGTCGCATCATCTGCAACATTTGCTAAACCGCTTGGGTTTCTGTGCCTATACATCGCAACACCTGCGGTAATCACAACACCTAATGCAGCCAAACAAGTTAATGCCAGTTTTATTTTTTCATCAGCATTATTTTTTTCATTAATAATCGAATCTTTTTCAGTAGTTTCTTTTTTAGACGAATTTAATTTTCCAACATAAGCCTCATTAACAGGGCTAAGATTTATATTATTCATTTTACACCTATAAATTATATAATTAAATAAAAACATTTTTTTATCATTTATTGCCAAAATAACAACTTTTTAAGTATAAAAACTTTATTTATGATAAAATAGCCCTATGAGTCATGCATTTAAACAAAAAGTATTCTACGCAGACACAGATGCCTATGGTGTTGTATGGCATGGAAGTTATTTAAGATGGCTTGAGATGGGTCGTATTTATCTTTGTGAGAAGGCAGGTTATAAATTATCAGAACTGGTTGAGCAAGATATAACACTTCCTGTTGTTGATTTAAACATACAATATAAATGCGGTGCAAAATTAGATGATGAAATTATAGTACATACTGAAATATCCGATTATGGTAAATTTTATTTAACTTTTCAACAGAAAATAACTGATGAAAAGGAAGAAAAGACGTATATCAATGCAGTTGTTAAAATTGTTGCGATACACAATGATGGAAAACTATATAGGAGTTTACCCGAGCCGGTATTAAATATTTTAAAAGCTGATGCTCGGTAAAATTACGGGCTTAAATAATTCAAGCCCGTAATTTTAAATTATTTAATCCCTATTTTTATAACACCCTTGCCAAATTTCTCTTCAAGTTTATCCCAAGATTTTGAAAGATTTTCTTTTTTAATTGATTCTTCACCATTAAAAATAGAAATTTGTCTTGTATTTGCGGGAATTAATTTCATAGCACAAAACCCAACAGAACGATATATGATACCATTTTTAAACATTTTATCTAAAATTTGTTTTGAATGTTCTACAAGCTCAAATTCACTGTTCGTAGGGCTTACAAGATTAATTTTAATTTCTGAAACTTGAAAATCCTTTGTTCTCAACATAACGGATATGCAACCTGTAAAAAGATTTTGACTTCTTAATTTCTTACAAACCTTATGAATATGAGAGTTAAGCTCTTGTTGAATATAATTTTTATCAGTTTGAAATTCTTTAAAACTTTCGCTTCTAGAGATTGATTTCGGGGCTTCTTGAATTGATTTAACAGGATTAATTGAATTTCCCAAAAGTTCTTGTTTTAAATCTAAACCAACTTTTCCTAAATTTTTCTTTATCCAAATATCCTCTTGAGATGTAAAATCCCAAGCTGTTTGGATTAAATGTTTTTTTAATAAAGCAGTTGTATTTTTTCCAACACCCCAAATTTCGCTTATTAAAGTTGCTTTTAATTCCTTTTCAATTTCTCTATAACCAATTTTATAGGTTTTATTTTCAATTAACTCCTCTTTTAAAGTTTTTTGAAGATTTTTTGTTTTTTCACAAGCAAGTTTAGCTAAAACTTTTGAATAAGAAAGACCAACCGAAACATCAATTCCAACTTCATTTTTAATATCTTTTACGATTTTTTTAATTATTTCTTCATAAGAACATTTAAAAGTTTTTCTCAAGCCCGTTAAATCTAAAAATGCTTCATCAATAGAATATATTTCAACATCAGGAGTAAAATCATAAAGTTTATCCATGACTCTTTTTGAAATTTCACAGTAAAACGATAAATTACCCGATAAGAATATTACCTTTTTAAATTGGTTTTTAATCATAAAATATGGCGCACCCATGTTAACACCCATTTTTTTAGCTTCATTAGAGCGAGAAACAACACATCCGTCATTATTAGACAAAACACAAACAGGTTTTCCTATAAGTTCAGGTTTTAAAAGCCTTTCGCAAGATACAAAAAAATTATTACAATCAACAAGTGCTATAACTCTTTTCATTAACCGATTTTCCTTGTTATTCCAACTGCAACACCAAAAATTGATAAAGAATTTTTAGGACGAATAATAGGATATTCTTTATTTTCTGGTTTTAAATAGAGTCCTTTTTCATCTTTTTTATAGGTTTTTAATGTAAATTCATTATCCACAATAGCAAGAACAATATCGCCAAAATTGGCAACCTGCGTCTTTTTTATTGTCACATAATCCCCATCGAATATACCAACATCAACCATTGAATCCCCTGAGACCTTAAAAACAAAAGTGGAAGGATTATTTATGCCTAAAAGCAAATCAAAAGAAATCCTTTTTTCAATTTTATCATCCATAATTGATGCAAAACCAGCTTTAACATAACTCGAAACGAGCTTCGCCCCCAAATACTCGGAACTTACATAAAGATTTTCATTTTCTTGAACTAAAAAACCTTTATTTTTTAAAATTTCCACATATTGTTTTATTGAATTTTTAGATTTATAGCCAAATTCATTTTTAATTATTTCATAACTTGGTAGAGCTTTTTGTTTAAAAACCATACACAATTTTTCAAAAAAATCTTTTTGTCTTTCAGTTAAATCATTTTTCATAGTAATATTATGTACATTTGTACATAATAAGTCAAGCAAACTTTTAATGTATTTATAAAAAACAAAATTTGAATTAATGTAAACTTTTGTAAATTTATTAAACTAAAAAAATAAAAAATAGCAAAAAGAAAAATTCACATACATTAAATAGCATGTAAACTCCTCTATAAACTCCGTAATACTAATTCTATCCATCACGGCTTAATTTGTTCACAAATTAGCCGTTTTTTTTATCAAAAAGATTATAGCTCATCAACTAGCTTAGAATCAGATTCCATATTGGATTTTAGAGTTTGTCTTACAATGTCTGCTTGAGTGTCAAGCATTTTGCAAACTGTTTCAATATTTCTTACTTTATCTTCCAAAATAACATCTGCATTATTTGTAATGTTACCTGTTATATTTTGATAAGCAGATAATGCAGCAGAACCTGTGCCTTGCATTAAATTACCTGCAACTATTGCACCAAGTCCAAATTCACCCGCATAAGGAGCTAATGCTTGCAATATACCACCCCATCCTGAAATTAAACCTGCAATAGGAAGTACAATATTTTGTCCAAATCCAAATCCACTTGTTGCACCAGTTGCATAAGATGCAGTATTTAGTGCAGCTAATCCTGCAGCAGAAACAGCATATCCGGTTGCCATACCTGCAGCTCCGCCTGTCGGAACTCCATCTTCTCCAAAACCAAGTGAAATACCTGCAGCTCCTGAAGGAAAACCTGAATAACTGGACAATCCTGACACACCAAAAGAATTTGTTCCCGAATCAAGATAAGAATTTGTTGAATAATTAGGTGACCAATAAGAAGTTCCAGGAATATTCATCATTTGAGAACCACCCAATGTTGGCATAAAACTTGAAGGTGAAAATAAATTAGCTAATTGCCACAAAAACCCACCTGCAGTACCAAATCCTGAACCAGTTGCAGTTGAACCAGAGACTGTTAAATCTCTTAATCTGTCATAAGTTTCATATAATTCAGCCTTAGCAGCGGAGCTTGCAGCTCCATATTTATTTGCAATAGTTAATTCATGATCATTCTTATAAGACATACTATACCTTTCAACTCATTATAAAAACAAATTGTTATAATACACACAATTTATCTTTCGGCATAAGTTTTTAAAACTTTAATAATTTTTTTTAAAAAGTCAAAATTTTATAAAACTTAACAAAAAAAAGGGACAATGTTGGAGCATTGTCCCTAACCAAAACACAAAAAATAATATGAAATTTTTTGTAAGCATTTGGAGTGTGGTTTATTTATAGCCGTGGATTATAAATAAACCACTGGAATTAGATTTTTTTCTTTTTGTTTTTCT
>CALUWK010000008.1 GCA_944324475.1 Candidatus Gastranaerophilales bacterium | reverse complement strand
TCAAGTCTGGCCCAGGGCACCATTTCTCTTCCGTTACGGAAGAGTTTTTTATTGTCTGACTTTCACATACGCAGCTCTAAGCTTTTAATAAATTAAAAAGCTAAGACCTGCGGTTTACCTGCAAACAGGTATCGAATGTTGTATATTGTTTGCAATATGCAAACAAACAACATTCGTCAAGTCTGGCCCAGGGCACCATTTACTCCTCATTGTCTGAGGAGTTTTTTATTGCTATTTTTTTCATGCCAAATGTTTGATGATGCACAAATATAAAAAAATACGATAAATTATGTTAAGAAATGTTAATATTAATATTACGATTTTATAATATTGTTCGGTATGTTTAGTAAAATAATTATAAAAAAATATGTTCTAAATCAAATAATGTAAGACAAACACTAAAAAAAATGATAATATAACAAAGCAAGTGTTCAGATTAATATTTTAAGTATATAAATATGATTGTAAAAAATAAATTTCGTTAAAAAGTTAGTCGTTACATAAGTTAAAATTAGCAACAAAATTATCAATTATTTTGCTCAAATATTTTTTATTAATATATAGGTAATAGTGTGTAAATGTTGTTGGAGGATAACAATGACAATTAGTGTGAACAATCGAAAAAAAACTGCTAAGAAATCTTTTGAGGAATTGGTTAAAGATTTGAAGACTTCTAATTCTGAAAAAGTTCGTTATAATGCTGCACGAATTCTTGGTGAAATGGGTGATTTTTCTGCTGTTGAGCCTTTAATCGAAGTTCTAAAGAATGATAAAAATGGTTCTGTTCGTTTGTATGCTGCTCGCGCTCTCGGTGAATTGGGTGATACAAATGCAACTGTCCCTTTGATTGAATCTTTAAGACTTGACAGAAACGTAGATGTTCGTGTACGTGCTGCAAGAGCTCTTGGTCGTCTTGGCGGTGAAATTGTTGTCGAACCTTTGGTTGAAGCTTTAAATGATGAGAATCCTCAAGTTTGTATTACTGCGACTGAAGCTTTAATTGAAATTGGTGATGTTGCGACTGATGCTTTAATTGAGTCACTTGATCATGAGAAAGTTAATGTAAGGTGTGATGCTACTCGTGCTTTGGGTGAAATTGGAAATCCTAAATGCGTGGATAAAATTATCGGAATGTTAAAAGATGAGTGGGTAAACGTTCGAATATACGCAGTTACTTCTTTAGGAAAATTGAATGATAAAAAAGCGGTCCCCGCGTTAATTGATGTTATGAAAAATGAAAAAGAAAATGATTTAGTAAGAGCTGGTGCTGCTGCTGCTCTTGGCGTGCTTCGCGATCAAAGAGCACTTCTTCCTTTAAGAGAATTAATAATTAATGCAGAAGAACTTGGTGAGCTTGAAGATACTGCTTTAAAATCTTTTAAGAAAATTATGGCTGCAAATTGGGAAGCAATGCAAGGTGCTCAAAGTGTTAAAAAGCCAAGTTTCTTTTAATTTTGGTTTATAATGTAAAAAAGACTCCTTTTTAGGGAGTCTTTTTTATTATACAGTCTTGTAATATAGTTATTTTTCTAAATTCTGTTGTGCCATACTCCGCCTTGTCTGTCAATTATTGCGTCATAAAATGACCATAATCTAAAGATTCCGGTTAAGCCAAGTACAGCGTGAGTTACGTTTTTTTCTGTTGATTGACCGTTAATAGCCTGACCAATGCCTGGCCAAATTAGGAGTGAACATATTGAAGCACCAACGCTTCTTCCTGAGATTTGACCGTCTGTACCATGTGTGCCTGCTGCAAAGCTTAATTGGCAAGTCATTATTATAAATAATGTAAGCAAAGTTGTAATTTTCTTTTTCATTCTTCCTCCTTTTTTAACTTAAAATGTAGTTTATTAAGGTTCTTATCATAACCCCAGTTGGACCTTGTTGTGTTTCTTTGTTTGTTTTTTCAAGGTATGCAGTTCCTGCAATATCTAAATGCATCCATGATTTGGATTTTGTGAAGTTTGATAAAAACCAAGCTGCGGTTGATGTTCCTGCTAATTTTCCTCCAGTATTTTTGAAATCTGCTATTTCTGATTTCAGATTGTCTTTAAGTTCGTTTAAAATCGGCATTTGCCATGTGTTTTCGCAAAATCTTTCTGATATTTCTCTAAAATTGTTTATTTGGTTTTGATTATTGCCCATAACGCCTGTAATATTGTTTCCTAGAGCTATAATTACAGCGCCTGTAAGTGTAGCTATGTCGATAACTTCATCCGCGTTTATTTTGTCGGCATAGCACAATGCATCGGCAAGTGTTATCCTTCCTTCTGCATCAGTATTATCTACTTCAATAGTTTTTCCGTTCATGGCAGTTAAGATGTCGCCTTGTTTGTATGCTGAACCTGATGTCATATTTTCGCATAACGCACTTATAACATGGAGCTCTATATCCGGTTGTAGTTTTGCAATGGCTTGTATTATCCCAAGTACGCTTGCTGCTCCTGCCATATCAGATTTCATGGTTAACATTGAACTTGCTGGTTTTATATTCATACCTCCTGCATCAAATGTAATACCTTTTCCAATTAGAGCAATTTTTTTTCTTGGTGTTGTATTTGGTTTATATGTTAGATGAATAAACATTGGTTCATTAACACTTCCTTGCGCAACTGCCAAAAAAGCGTTCATGTTCATTTCTTTTATTTGATTTTTATTATATATTTTTGCTTCAAGTTTGTGTTCTTTTGCAATTTCTGTTGCTAAATTTGCCACATATAGGGGTGTTACAATTTGCGCGGATTCATTAATTAAATCTTTTGCAAATTTCATGGCAAATGATATAAAAGCTCCTGTTTCTGCTCCTTTTTCAATTTCAGGATTTGTGTTTGCGCTAAGTAGTTCAAGCGTTTCAATTTTGTTTTGTTCTTTTATATATTTGTTAAATTCATATAAACCTATTCTTGCTGCAGTAATAGTTATTTGTGTTATATCTTTTGTTTCAAAGTTGGTATTTTGACAACAATTTTCTATTACTTCTATTGCTATTGACTGATTTTTTGACATTGATTTAGCTATCCTTGTAGCGTTTGCAACACACTGAGAGAATTTTTGTTTTGTAAATTCGTTTTTCTTTCCAAGCCCTGTGATTAAAACTTTAATATTTTTGTTAATTGAATATTTGAATGTTTCTTGAAATTTGCCTGTTATTGTTTTATATTCATATATTTGTTTGGTTATTTCGCTGTTGGAGAGTTCATCTACGTACTTTAGAACTTCACTTTTTTTGTCATCGTCTTCAAATATAAAGCAAATTATTGTATCTGAATTTTGTTCTTTAATTTTTTTTGTTACAAATCTCATCTTATACCCTCATTATTTCTGTTACTTTTGTTATTTCTTCCATTGCTCTTTCAGAGCGAATTAGATTTTTATATTTTTTGTCTTTGGTTTTATTTTTATCAAAATTTATTTCCTCAACAATTCCCCAGTTTGAGTTGATTGGTTGGAATTTTTTGTGCCCTTCAAAAGTTATATACTCTGTTAATGCTCCAAGCATTGTTTTATTTGATAATTTTATCATATCAATATTTTTTAGGTATCTATCTATATTAATCGCGCTTAATAATCCTGTTGAAATGCTTTCGCTGTATCCTTCTACTCCTGTCAGTTGTCCTGCAAAAAATATATTTTTATATTTTTTTGTTTGTAAGTAACAGTTTAATATTTTTGGAGAATTAATAAAAGTATTTGCATGCATAACACCATATCTTACAATATTGGCGTTTTCAAGCCCTGGGATTGAGTTTATCAGTTTTTTTTGATCACTCCAAATTAAATTTGTTTGAAAGCCTACTAAGTTATACAAATTTGCAAGCTTATCATCTTGTCTTAATTGTACAACTGCCCAGAATTGATGTTTTTTAAATTCTGTTTTAATTCTTTTATCAAATATTCCAACCGGTTTTAAGGGGCCATAACGCAGGGTATCTATGCCTCTTGACGCCATTACTTCTATTGGCATACATCCTTCGAAATAATTAGCTTCAAAATCCTTTAGAGGTGCTCTTTTTGACGTAGTTAAAATTTTATAAAAATTTTCATATTCATCTTTTGTCATGGGACAATTAATAAAGTCTGCATTTCCTTTGTCCCAACGTGTGGCATAGAAGGCTTTTTCAAAATTAATTGATTTTTTTTCTATTATTGGTGCAACTGCATCAAAAAAATGAAAATTATCTTCTCCAAATTTTATTTTTATATCTTGTGTTAATTCTTTAGCGCTTAGTGGTCCTGTTGCTATTATTGTTGGTGTATTTATATCAATTTTTTCATATTTTTCTGTAATCAGGTTTATGTTTTTGTGTGATTTTAATATTTTTTTTATTTCTTCTGAAAAACCATTTCGGTCAACTGAAAGTGAATTTCCGGATGGTACGGAGTATTTTTTTGCAACTTTCATTAAGGTTGAGCCAAGTTTTGCTGCTTCTTCTTTTAGTAAACCGGATGCATTTAATATATCTGATGAGCCAAGACTGTTGGAACATACGAATTCGGCTGGATTGCCTGTCTTGTGTGCCCCAGTTTGGTATTTTGGTCGCATTTCAATTAATTCGACATTATATCCTTTGTCTGCCAGATATATTGCAGCTTCCGAACCTGCAAGTCCTGCTCCTATAACTTTTATATTGGTCATAAATTCCCTTATAAATTTATTATAGCTTTGTTATTTTTTTTGTTTTTTCTTTAATATAACTTTACATTTAGTGTTTTTTTTCATTATAGATTAAAGTTTGTTTTGATTGTGTCGATTATAGATTTATAGAATTATGGTGGTATAAATGTTTAAGGCAGAAAAAAATTACTTTAATTGTAACGAATTAATTTTAAAAGGTATGCTTAAAAGGCGCAGACTTGCAGTTTCTGCTATATATAATATTTGTGATGTAAAAGAAAAGATTAAAATTGTTAAATAGTTTTATTCTGATATTTTATCAGGTGTAATGTCTTTGTTAAATTTGGTTGCAAATGATTCTAAAAATTTTATAAAGGGATTTTCTTGTGTGTTGTTTGTGTCTTTTTCTTCCTCTTGCGGTTGATTTATAATTATCAAAACTTCATCTTTTGCAGCCATTTTTAAATTGTTTCTTGCTATGGATTCTACTTTATACATAGATGAAAAATTTTTAATTTCGTTTTTTAGATTTTTATTTCTTGTTTCTGCTTGTGTTTTTAGCTCCTGCGCTTTTATGATTTTAGTTTGATAGACAACGATTTTAGCCAAATTTAATAATGCTGAATAACTTATTTGAAAAACGCACAACAAAAGTACAATAGTAAGAAAGGAATGGTAAAATCTTACTTTTCTAATCTTTTTCTTTTGTTGTTTTTGTACCCTTGTTTTTAAATTCATATATTTAGTATTTGCCATAGGTATATTTTAACCGAAATTTTGGTTTGTGATTATTTAAATTTTAAATTCGTAACAATATTTTGCAGTTATTTCATTTTGTTGATTATATTCAAATTGTTCAAATTCATTCTTAATCCAATTTAGTTTATTTAAAATATATATGGTAATCAATTTTCTTATTTGGTTGTTATTTTGAGTTAGTTTAATTAAAAGCATTTTTTCTTCTTTAAAATTATATATAAGTACGAAACCGCCTGCTCCTACTTTTGCAAAAAGTTTTTTCTTTGAAATTTTGATTATGTCGCTATCAAGTCGGTTATGTCCTCCATAGATATCGGGGTTATTTAGTATAGAATTTATAATTTTTTTATATTTTTTTTCATTTAGAAAAGTAAAGTATGCTTTTATTATATTTTTTGCGCTTAATCCCCAAAGCGGGGTTGAACAGCCGTCTTTTGTTTTGTGCATGCTTTTGTAGCCTGAAAGTTCTGTTTGTTTATTATAAATTAATTTTTGTATGGGGTGGTTGAATGAGGTATAGTCTTTCAAATTGTAGCCAAGGTATTTTGACATAGCGAGCATCATCAAGTGTTTTCCTGAGCAGTTGTTTTGAAATTTGGTTTTTTTCCCTTTGAATTTTCTTTTATCCAATGGTTCGTCGGGTTTTAATATAAAATCGGAATTTTTAATTTTTAGTCTTTTTGCTAAATTTTTTATAATTTTAACGTGTTTTTCGCTGCCTGAGTGTGAGGCGCAAAATATCGCTATTTCTTTTTCGGATAAATTGTAGTCATTTATAATGTTGTAGTCGGCTATTATAGATGCTTGAAGCGGTTTTGCAAGTGAACGCATAAAAAATATATTGTCTGAATTTTTGCCAATGCATTTATAAGTACCGTTTTTATCTGCAAGATATATGCTTCCAAAATATTCGCAGTCTGTTATATTATTCCTTTTTGTACTCAGAAGAAGTTCGGGAGAGTTATTCATTTATATTTAACATTTTCTTTAATCTTTTTTTCATTATTATATTTTCATTTTCAAGTCTTGAAATTTCTTTTTGCATTCTTATGATTTGATTTTCTTCATCTTCTTTATTGTCATATTTTATTGAATTAAAACCAATGGAGATAGGCAGTCTTTTTTTAGCTTCGTCTTTTAATAACAATAAACTGTCAAGACCTTTGTCGGTTATAAATCCCATTTTAATTAGAATGCTGGCCATTTTAATGTGCCTGCCTTCTTCGTTTAGTTCTTTTTGGTATCTTATTGCTTGTTCAAGTTGCAGAACTGTAATTTTACCTATTCTTTTTAGGAATTCTCCAGTTTTTATTTTGCCTGCAATAAATAAGGCTATTGTTATATTTTTGTTAGTTAGATAATCTGGAATTTTGAAGTATTCCATTTCCATTAATCTGCAAAATATTTTAGCGGTATCAGCAAGTGTCCAGAAATTTTTAACAGTTATTTCAAACATATTGCAACCATTTTCTAAATCTTGTAAAAAGGTATAATAGCTTTCGCTTAAATTAAGCTTTCTTTGATTAAGTTCTTCTTTACCTTTGAAAGTTAAAGCTGGTGACATTGATTGAAATAAATCATCAATTTGCACAAGTTCGGTGAAATCTTCAAGTTTTTTTGTTAAATCTTCCATAATTTCTTTGGTTATTACTTGCTTAACCCAGATTGGCAGGTTTTTTATATTTTGTATAAAAAGTTCCGAAATTTTTTGCATCCAAACTCCCCTTTTAATAAATTATATACAAATTTATTTTTATTATAAATACATTATATAATTTATTAAAATTAATGTGAAATAAGTTATAATATTTAACGAAAGAAGAAATTATGGGCTTAGATGGTATTTCCGTAAATCAGCTTAGAATAACTCCAGAGAATAATTCGAGTGAACTGAATAGGGTTCCAAAGTTTTCACTTGATAATTCGCGACCTGTTGATGGTTTATCTCAAGGGCAGAAAGTTGATCCAGATAAAGAGAGAGAAAAAGAAAAAAGGGAATTAAATAAACAATATAATTCCTTAGAAAGTTCGGATGAGAATGTTGTTGAAAATGATAGCAATCCGGATGATGATATTATAAAGTATGATTTATCCCAGAGTGATAAATATGTTTTGGACGTTGATGAGGATTCGGATGAGATTTTAATAATTGAAAAAATTACAAAGAAAGTTATTCAAAGAATAGATGCTGATAGTCTTTCGAGTTTTATTAAATTCTTGTCTTTTTCCCAAGGTGGTATAATAAATAGGAAATTTTAGATGAATCAATATGTAAAACAATATCAAAAGTCAAGTATAGAAACTGCTTCTAGAGAACAGATTTTGATTATGTTATATGATGGTGCTATTCAATTTTTAAATAAAGCCAAGATTGCTATGCAAAATAATGAGATTGAGGCTATACATAATAATTTAATGGGTGCTCAAAATATTATTCAAGAGTTTATTAATTCATTAGATAGAGAAGTTGCACCTCAACTTGCTGAGAATTTATCAAGTCTTTATGAGTATTTTATAAGAAGGTTAATTCATGCTAACATAAAAAAAGAAATTGAGCCTATAAACGAGGTTTTAAAATATTTAAAAAATTTAAAGGCTACATGGGAAAAAGCAATTTTAATTTCTCAACAGGAGTCTAAAGAAGAAATATTTAAAAGTTATAATTCTTTTGATACCTATGAATCTGATGATGAAGGTGAATATACTTCAGATGAGGATGAAGAAGACGAAGATGAGGATGAAGAATGTTAAGTATAAATGATTTTAATCATTTAAAGCTTTTGTATGAACAATTTTTAAAGATGAATGGGCATATTAAAAAGCTAATTTTGGCTAATGATTGGGAGGCGGTTGATTATGCTATCCAAGAGAAGGAAAAATTGCAACGTAAAATTTTGAGATTTGAGAAACCGCGTATAACCGAAATAAAGAAATGTCCAGAGCTTGTTGATTTTAGAAAAAAATTAATTGATTTAGAAAAGGACAATATTGAACTTGTAAAGTCTTTAAGGGAGAGCATTTTAAAGGAAATTTCTAACGTTAAGCTGGCAAAGAAGATTTTAAATGCTTATGAGCCTGCTTCTAATAAGGTTGTTTCAACATTTGAAATAAAGGATGAGTAGTTATCTTCTAAGGTTTTTGTAACTAAAACCTGCATATATAGCAATGCCAATGGTAATCCAAGTGAAAAACATAGCCACGCTGGATGTTAGTTGTTTAAATGAAAAAACCATAAGTCCTAGGCAGCATAAGATGCCTAGAATCGGAAATAAAGGTACAAAAGGTACTCTAAAAGGTCTGTTTAGGTTGGGTTCAGTTTTTCTTAATACTATAACTGATATACAAATAGCAATAAATGCTGTAAATGTTCCGTAGTTACAAAGCTCCGCGGATATATTTAAATCCATAAATAAACTGCAAAAAATTATAACTAAACCTACGCACCAAGTCATAATATGTGGTGTTCTGTATTTTTTGTGTATAGCTCTTAAAACTCTTGGCAGAAATTTATCTCTGCTCATAGCGTATAGTATTCTTGTAGATGCCAAATGGCAAATTAAAAACACAGATGCAAGAGCACAAACTGCAGCAATAGAGATGAATCCTGCCATGTAGTCTTTGTTTATCATATGGAGTGCAGCTGCAATTGGGGCTTGTGTATTAATTAATGAGATCGGACAAATTCCTGTTAATACAAGAGCTACTAGAATATATAAAATTGTACAGAAGGATAGGGTTCCAAGAATTGCCACCGGCAAATCTTTTTGCGGATTTTTGGTTTCTTCTGCCGCCGTTGATACAGCGTCAAATCCTATGTATGCAAAAAATATTATGAATGCTCCCATTAGTATCCCTTCAAGTCCGTTTGGGGCGAAAGGTGTCCAATTTTCCGGTTTTACGTAAAAAGAGCCCATCACTATGAAAGATATAATCATTAAAAGATTTAAACAAACCATTATTGTTGCAAAGCGTGTCGATTCTTTTATGCCTTTTATTAAAATTATAGTTGAAATGAGGGTTAGAATTACAACAGGTAAATTTATTGCTATCGGGATTGTTCCAAAAATAAATGGCATTTTATCATGAACATCTAGTCCGTATTTATCGCACATTGCGTAAATTGATCTAAAGTCTGACCTTAGCCAAATTGGAAAATTTATTATAAATGAGGGAAGATGAGAAGAAAAGCCTTTTAAAAGTTGAGTCAAATAGCCACACCAAGAGCTACCAACCGTTATATTACCTATCACATAGTTTAACATCAGAACCCAACCGACAATCCAAGACGCAAACTCACCAAGTGTTGCATAGGTGTATGTATATACGCTTCCGGATACTGGTATAATTGATGCGACTTCACTATAACAAAGCGCTGAAAATACACAGGCAATGGCCGCTAGTATCATTGAAAAAATTATTGCAGGTCCTGCACCGAGACTTTCTGGCCCACCTTGTATTGCTGTACCTATTATTGTTAAAATTCCCGTTCCTACAACAGCTCCTATTCCAATAATAAAAAGGTCGAATGCATTTAAACTTTTTTTAAGCGAACCAGTTTTTGCTCTTTGTAAAAGTTCTTCTGCAGTTTTTCTGTTTATAAGATTTGATGCAATTTTTTTAAGCATTATTTTCCTTATTGTTTTCTTTTTGTAGTTTTCTTTGTTGTCTGTAACTGTACATAAAGTAGAAAGCTATTCCAATGATTACCCAGACCGGAAATAATACTCTTGAAGTTTTTAAAAATTGCATTGAATATAGCATTAAGCCTCCGCAACAAAATATTCCCATTAATGGTAAATAAGGTGAAAAAGGTACTCTGAAGGGTCTAGGCCTTTTAGGGTCTGTTTTTCTTAGTATTAAAACTGCCACGCATACTATAATAAATGATGCAAATGTTCCAAAATTACATAATTCTGCTGCTATTGATATATTTAAAAATAACGAACCTAAAATACATATTATGCCAACAATTATGGTCAATAAATGTGGTGTTTTAAATTTTGGATGCAGTGTTTGAAGTATTTTAGGTAAAAATCCGTCTCTGCTCATTGCGTATAAAATTCTTGTTCCAGCAAGCATTAAAACCAGTAAAACCGATGTTAAGCCTGTTAGGGCGCCAATTGATATAAGCCCTGCAATCCAATTTTGTCCTACCATTGACATTGCACTTGCAATGGGGGCTTGTACGTCGATTTTATCTATAGGGACAACTCCTGTTAAAACAAGAGCAACTAGTACGTATACAATAGTGCACACTCCAAGAGAGCCAATAATCCCTATGGGTAGGTTTTTTTGGGGATTTTTTGTTTCTTCTGCTGCTGTTGCAATAGCATCAAAACCAATGTAGGCAAAAAATATTATAAAAGCACCCATAAATATTCCATTTAAACCATTTGGCGCAAAAGGTGTCCAGTTTTCAGGTTTTATATAAAACATTCCTGTTAAAATAAATAGACCCACAACCCCCAGTTTAATTGCAACCATTAAACCTGCCATTTTGGTCGATTCTTTCATGCCTTTGATAAGTGTCATTATAATAAATAGAGTTATGCAAATTCCAGGGATGTTTACACAAACTGGTATTCCTATAAAATGTGGTATAACATTGTCAATATTGTCGCCGAGCATATTTTTAACGGTTGAATAATCATGAATTAAATAAATGGGTGGATTGACAATGCAATCAGGTAAGAATTTTGAAAAACCTTTGATAAACTGCATAAAATAACCACTCCAAGCGCTTACCACGGCAATATATCCCACAAGGTATTCAAGCATTAAAACCCAGCCAATTAGCCAAGCCATAAATTCTCCCATTGTAGCATAGGTATATAGGTAGGCGCTGCCTGCTGCAGGTATCATGGATGCAAATTCTGAATAACATAATGCGCTAAATACACATGCCATTGATGCTAGTATCATTGAAATAACTAATCCAGGCCCCGCACCAAGTGATTCGGACGAGCCTGCCGCTGCAATTCCTACAACAGTAAATATACCACTTCCTATAATTGCACCAACTCCAAGTATTATTAGGTCAAATGCACCAAGTGATTTTTTAAGACCAGCTGATTGCGCATCTTCAATCATGTTGTCAGGGTTTTTTAGAGTGAGCAAGTTTTTTACAAACTTGGAAACTATACCAAGTTCATTTGTTTGAGCTAGATTTGTTGTTTCTAATTCATTTTCTTTAAAATCATCTAAGTTGTTCATTTGCCTCTTTCTGCTATTTTTTAATCAAAGGATACCCCATCGCTTTTCTTTGATTTATGTATAATTCTGCTACTTTTGACGCAAGTGTTCTAACTCTTGCTATGTAGTTAATTCTTTCATCTTTACTTATAACACCTCTTGCATCAAGGAGATTGAATGTATGCGAGCATTTCAATACCCAGTCATAGGCAGGAAGTACTATATTGGCTTCCATGCAGTTTTGTGCTTCTTTTGAGGCTAAATCAAATAATTCAAAAAGCCTTTCTGGAGAAGAAATTTCAAAATTGTATTTTGATTGTTCTATTTCATTTTGGAGGTATATGTCGCCATATTTTAAATCTTTATTCCAATTAATATCAAAAACACTGTTTTTATTTTGAAGGTACATTGCTATTCTTTCTAGTCCGTATGTAATTTCAAGTACCACAGGTTTTACTTCTATTCCTCCAACTTGTTGAAAATATGTAAATTGAGTAATCTCCATTCCATCTAACCAGACTTCCCAACCTACTCCTGCTGCTCCTAGTGTTGGAGATTCCCAGTTGTCTTCAACAAAACGAACATCGTGTCTTTTTAAATCTATTCCCATGGCACTCAAAGAGTTTAAATATATGTCTTGTGCATTGTCAGGAGAAGGTTTTAAGATTACTTGATATTGAAAATAATGACCAAGTCTGTTTGGATTTTCTCCGTATCTTGCATCTGTCGGACGCCTGCATGGCTCTACCATTGCGCAATTAAATGGTTCAGGACCTAATGCTCTTAAAAAAGTTGCAGGATTCATTGTACTGGCACCTTTTTCAATATCATATGGCTGTTGAATAACACAGCCGTTGTCAGACCAGTATTTTGATAAGTTCAATATTAGTTCTTGGAATGTAAGAGCCATTTTTCTCCTTATTTACTGTTTTTATTATCGTAGTCTATTCTTCCAATTAGCTTATTTAGGGCTTTTGCCACTTCTTTAAATTGTTCTATGTTTAAGCTTTGAGCACCGTCACACATAGCATTGTCCGGATCATGGTGTACTTCAAACATAAGACCATGCGCTCCTGCGACAAGTGCTGCTTTTCCCATTGGTTCTATTAAGTATCTTTTTCCTGTTCCATGTGATGGGTCTACCACAACGGGCAAGTGAGAATATTTTTTTATGATTGGTACTGCCGCTATATCGAGTACATTTCTTGAAAATTGAGTATCAAACCCTTTAACTCCTCTTTCGCATAGAATAACATTAGGATTTCCGTTTGATACGACATATTCTGCTGCGAGTAAAAATTCTTTAATTGTTGCAGCAGGCCCTCTTTTTATCATGACGGGTTTTTTAATTCTGCCGAGCGCTTTTAGTAATTTAAAATTTTGCATATTTCTTGCGCCCACTTGAAGTACATCAGCGTATTTACACAAAAGAGATATGTCCATTGTATCCATAACTTCTGTTACAACAAGCAAGCCTGTTTTTTCTCTTGCTTTTGCAAGATATTCTAATCCTTTTTCTTCTAAGCCTTGAAAATCATATGGGCTCGTTCTTGGCTTAAATGCGCCACCTCTTAAAAATTGGCATCCCATTTCTTTTGCTGCAATGGCAACCTTTAAGAGTCCTTCGAAATCTTTTTCAACTGAGCAAGGACCCACCATTAACACAGGTCTTTCCAAGCCACCGATTTTTACTCCGTTTGGGAATTTTATTATAGTATCTTCTGGATGCGCTATTCTTGAGACGAGTTTATATGGTTCTTGAATTTTTTTTACTTCTCTGACACCTTCAAGTGCTGCTATATTTTCTGAATTTAAATCTTTTTTATCTCCTATGACAGCAACTACATTTAAAAGTTCTCCATTGTTGACTTGAGCTTTCAGGCCTCTGTCTTCAATATATTTTATGACTTTATTTAGTTGGTCTATTGTTGCATTGTGCTCCATTACTATTATCATTTGTTGCTATTCTCCATTCTGTGTTGTAAATGCTGCATTTAAAATTCAATCACAAATATGGTTTTATGTATAGCAGTTATTAAGAAATGTTGTTTTATGTTATCATTTTTTTATGTTTGATACAGATGTTGAAATCTATACTGACGGAGCATGTGCAAATAATCCTGGAAAAGGAGGTTATGGTGCAATTTTACGTTATATAGGTTTAAGTGGTAAAATTTTTGAAAAAAAAATTTCCAAAGGTTTTAATATGACGACAAATAATCGCATGGAGCTTTTGGCAGTAGTTGATTCTTTAAGTCTTTTAAAAAAACCTTGTAATGTAAAATTATATTCTGATTCAAAATATGTTGTTGATGCTATAAATCAAGGCTGGCTTGATAATTGGGTACTAAAAAACTGGAAGTTGAATACTTCAAGTCCTGTTAAAAATATTGATTTGTGGAAAAAATTTTTAGAATTAAGAAAAATACATAATATTGAATTTATTTGGGTTAAAGGTCATGCTTCAAACAAATATAACGATTTGTGCGATAAATTAGCTGTGCAAGCGCGCTTATCAAAAAATTTATTTGATGACAATGGTTTTTTAGAATAAAAGCCTTCTCGTGTCACAGCAAGGCATCGCTGTTGTATGTATTATAAAATCATTCAAGGGTTTTAGGTATTTAATCATAAAATCTTTATTTTTGATTTTTTCACAACAAATTGTGGAGTCAAACTCTTGAGAAAAATATTCTGTCAAGCTGCTCTCCTGTGGGGTTTTTGCATAATCTTTTAGTAATTTTACTATTTCCATTACATTTATATTAATCCACTAAATGGAGGATTTTATTTAAAATAATGAAAAGTTTTACATAACTTAATTTAAAAATTCTTGATGTATTTTTATTTCATCTAGTTTTTTGCCAAGTTTTTTGTTTGAAGTTTGGATTCCATATTTTCTGAGGTCTTCTACTGCTTTAAAAAGTTTATTTTCTTTTGTTATATTTTCAAATTCTTTATTGAATTGTTGCGTATTTTCATTAAGTTGCTGTTTGATTTTATAAAGATTTTGTGAATGTTTTGCAATTAGTTCGTATATTATTTCTGCTGTGTTTATTATTTTTTGTATGTTTTTTTCTTGTTTTTCTTGGCTCCAGAGAATTTTAGTTAGTCTTAATGTTGTTAAAATTGATGAATTACCAACTATTATAATATTTTTTTCATTTGCATTCTTTATTATTGATAAAAAGTCAGAATCCGTGTAAATTTCTGTTATAACAGGCTCCAGTGGAATATACATTAATATAAAATCTGGTTGATTTATATTTTCTGCGCTTTCATAGTTTTTATTTGAAAGATTGTTGATTGTTGTATTTAAGTCTTTTATAAATTCATTTTTTTTAGTATTTTCATTTTTGTATTCTATGTATTTTTCAAGGTTGACTTTGCAGTCTATTAAAATTGATTTTTCGTTTGGTAATTTTATTAAAAAATCAGGTTTTATTTTCTTATTTTGTGAGTTTGTGGTATTAATTTGCTTTATGTAGTCAACATTTTCGGTTGGATAGCATACTTTAATTATGTTTTCTAGACAATTTTCTCCATATTGTCCTTTTAGGTTTTGGTTAGTTGTCAATGTTTTTGCAAGTTTTGATGCTTCTTGCATTGTTTGGGATATTTCTTTGGAATTAATTATATTTTGTAATTTATAATCCTCTATTGTTTTTTTTAGCTCGTTAAGGTTTAATATTAGTTCGTCTTTTGAGCTTTTTTGCTTAAAAATTATTAGTGAAATAAAAAAACCTGTTAAAAACATTAATGCGCAAATAATTATTTCATTCATTTGAGTTCCTTTTTAAAGATTGTTTGAATTATAACTTTTTTAAATTTTTTTTGCAATTTTATTTTCTTCAAATACAATGTTAATAGTTGAGTAAGGAGAAACTATTGTTTAAAAAAAGTATATTTTTATTTTTTTTATTGTCGTTTGTCTATTGCAAGGCTTTTGCTGTAAACTGGATTGATTTAACTACGCCTCTTGGAAGGTCAGTTGCTATAGACAAAGATAGTATTGTTGAGTCTGACAATTATTATTTTTACAATATAAAATATAAGAATTCTCATAATACTTATTATACGGTTGTTACTGTTCAATCAGGAGTTATACATCCATTTTCGGCTAGAATTAGATTTTATTCTTTGGATGAATATATATCTCTTAACGGCGATTATGATAATATTGCTTTAAACAAAACAAAGAATTTAGAAGCAGTAACCTATAATTCTGTTGTAGGTACTTGTTATAGAGAAGTTAAAAACATTATGCGTGGTTCCGTTATTCCTTCAATTACTTTAAAATAATATGGATAAAAATAAAAAAATAGCTTTAATATTTGGTGCTGGCCCTTCTGGGCTTGCTTTAGCGTATGAATTGATTAAAAAAAATTCCGGAATTTGCCCGATTATAATTGATAAATTAAATTGTGTTGGCGGACTTTCAAGAACTGTTTATGATGGAAATTTGGGGGTTGATATTGGTGGACATAGATTGTTTACAAAAAATAAATATATTCAAAGTATTTGGGATGAATTTTTAACTGTTCAAAATGCACCTTCGGTTGATGATTTATATTGCGAAAGAGTCGTAAAATACCCAAAAATTGGTAAAGATCCTAATAAGTATGATGATGTAATGTTAATTAGAAAGAGGTATTCAACAATTATCCATAATGGAAAAACATTTCAATACCCGATAAAAATTAACCTAGAAACATTGTCTAATTTAGGCTTTAAAACCTCTCTTTTTGCTGGATTAAGTTATATAAAGAGTATATTTTTAAAACGTAGTGATTTGAGTTTGCAAGATTTTTTAATCAATCGTTTTGGTCTTGTTCTTTATAATATTTTTTTTAAATCATATACAAAAAAAGTTTGGGGACGTGATGCAAGCGAAATTTCAAGTTGCTGGGGTCATCAGAGAATAAGAAAACTTTCTCTTTTTAAAACGATATTAAATGCTTTAGTTTCAAAGTTTAGTTTTATAAAGTTTTCAAAGGAAACCTCATTAATTGACGAATTTTATTATCCAAAATACGGTTGTTCTCAACTTTGGGAAAAAATGGCTGAATATATAGTAAATAATGGCGGAAAAATAATATTTAATTCTGAATTTGTTGATTTTTCACTCAAAGATAATACGATAATTTCTGCAAGGTATAGGAATGATAAAGGTGTTCATGAAATTTTGGCTAATTATTTTATCTCCTCTATTCCAATTTCTGATTTAATAAGAGGAATTGATGCACCTTATGACGTTAAGCAGATTGGAGTTAATCTGCCATATAGAGATTATGTTCTTGTAAGTTTTTATACGGACGATTTTTATTTAAAAAATAAAACTGAATACAAAACTGTTAATAATATTGCTCCTGAGTGTTGGATTTATCTTCAAGAAAAAGATGCAGTTGCTTCAAGAATCCAAATTATGAATAATTGGTCTCCTTATTTGGTGGGAGATTTTAGAAAAAACTATTTAATTTCTCTTGAATATTTTTTAAATCAAAATGATGAGCTTTGGAATTTGTCAGATGATAAATTTGTTGAATTGGCTGCTTTTGAGTGCGAAAAATATAATTTATTTAATAGAAAAAATATAATTAAATCAAGTGTTATAAGGGAATTAAAGGCTTATCCTGCATATTGGGGCAGTTATTTTGAGCTTGAAAATTTAAATAATTTTTTAAAAAGAATCAATAATTTATATTTGATAGGCAGAAATGGCAGACATTGCTATAATAATATGGATGAAGCTATGTTGACAGGTATAAACACGGCAAGAGAAATAGTTGGTGGACTTGAATATGAAAAATAAATGTCCAAAATGTGGTTTTGAGTATAGTGAAGCAGATATTTTTTGTTCCAGATGTGGTACAAAACTTTCTCGAATATCGTCTGATGAAAGGTCTGATAAGGATGTAAATTTTTTAAAAACTAAAGTTGATGACCTAAAATACTTTTATAAAGATTTAAGGAATAAAAATAATTTTTCTTTTAATTTAAGAAATCGTTTTTTAGATTCATTGGCGTTGAATATTGTTATTTGTATGATTATTGTTTCTATCGTTTTGTGCGGAGTTATGTATTTTATTTTAAATAAGCATAATAGCTATAAATCTGAGTTGAATTATAAAAATTTAACTCTTAACCCTGCTAATATTCCGGAGCTAAAAGAGCCATCAAGTTATGATGAGTTTATTGAGAATTTGAAAGATGTTGAAAATTTTCTTTTGATATATTTAAAATATTCAGATGACCCCACAGATAAGAAGGAGCGAATTTTTATATCTTATTTAAATGAGATGAGTAAATTACCTCATATTACAAATGAAAATATGCAAAATAATACTTGCCATATAATTAAAACTGCTTCAGAAGCTAAGTATTGCGCTACAAAATTAACAAGAGAACTTAAACCTGTCGGAGTTATGGCTTTTTCAAATTACAATACCATATATCTTTTTCCCGATAATAAATTTATTAAAAATAAGTATTCAAAGTATTTGTCAAGTTCTCTTAGAGATTATATTTCTTTAATAGCAAAGTATAATACGCCTGTTGGTGTGGGCTTGGATTTATATATGAAACCAAAAAGGCTTGCAGATAAAATTTATGATTTTGAGAAGTTGTTTTTGTTTTCTGATAATTCTTTTGTAAAAGAGGAGACTGAGAAAATTCTTTTTGAAGATTTCAGGAGATTTATATTTACTCCTTCGATATATGCGACAACTACTCATGAAATGAAAAAGCAATTTAGAGATACATATAATTATTTTATTAGAACAAGAAAAGATTCTGCTTTTCGCCCTTTGATAATGAGTTATTTAGATAAGCAGCGTGCATATGATGAAGAAAATTTTAAAAATGATTATCCCTATAAAATTTATAAAGATTCTTTTGATGAAAGTGTCGAAAATAATACTTTTGCTGATATTTTTGCTGAGCTTCGAAAGAATTTATTTTCAAAAAATTCAGAGTATTCTTTCAGGTATTTATATAATTCTGTTCAATCCTGTTGGTTAAAGTATAATTCGGATTATAAAGCTCAAGTTAATGATTTTATTGTTAGTGAGCCCGATAATAACAATACAATTTTTATATACAACAATATGCTTTCTCTTGTTCAGGAATTAAATATTTCTAAATTCGGAAAGTTGTTTATGTTAAATGGTTCATTGTATGTTTTTAATGCAGATAAACTTTCAATTTCTAAAATTATATTTAATGGGCGTCAATTTAGTTTGCAAAATTTGTCTTCTCAGGATGTAACTTCTGTTTTTCCGGGTGTTGAAGTAATTAATATTGACTCTTATTCGAATTATAATATTTATTTAAATAAAGATAATAAAAAAGCTTCTTATATCATTCTTTCCAGATACTCAAATGGCTATAGTGACTACGTTTTAAGTTCTTTAAGGGGAGAAATTGAAGGCTCTTATTTGCCCAATATGTTTAGCGTAAATAGTAATGACGATATATTAATTGCTTTTCATGATAGTGGAGTAAATCCTGAGGAAACTTCCGAAACATCGCCTACATATAAGTTTATTGTTAGAACCCGTGATAATAATAATTCAAGTGAAAATAGCACTAAAGCTGAATTTGCAATTTATGATAATCAAACAGCCCAAGAGGAAGGAAAAGTGGAACAAAAACACCAAGCTCAAATTATGCCTAAGATACCTTCGAAATCCGATTTAGAGGTTGAATTGACAAATGATCTAATGCAAGCACCACCAAGTCAAAATATTGAGCCCCCTGTTGATGAAAATGATGATAATAACTAAATTGTTTTTATTATGCTTGATTTCTTCTTTCTTTTACTTTCTCAATTATTACATCAAATTCATCTGCATTAATTGTTTCATGTTCAAGCAGTGACATAGCTAATTCTTTTAGTATATCCATATTTTCAGTTAGAATTTTTTTAGCAAGTTCGTATTTTTCATCAATAATCTTTTTAATTTCAAGATCAAGTTCGTAAGCAACTTGATCAGAGTAATCCTTAGTTTGACCAAAATCTCTGCCCATAAATACATGCTCATGCGGTTCGCCATAAGTCATATTACCCATTTTTTCGCTCATTCCCCATTGGGTTACCATGTTTCTGGCTAATTTTGTTGCCCTTTGCATATCATTTGATGCGCCCGTTGAAATGTTATCGCCGTATATTAATTCTTCTGCGACTCTACCACCTAATAAATCCGTTATATGTGCTAATAATTTTCTTTTTGTTTGGTGCTTTGAATCGTCTTTTGGTGTGTACCAAGTTAGTCCTAAGGCTCTACCTCTTGGAATAATAGAGATTTTTTGTACTTCTTCACAGTCTTCAAGCATCTTTAAAATAACCGCATGACCTGCTTCATGATAGCTTGTTCTTTCTTTGTCTTCTTGAGTTAGAACTGTCGATTTCTTTTCTATACCAGCTATGACTCTATCTATTGATTTATCAATATCCTTCATTGTAATATTTTCGCCATCGTTTCTTGCAGCCAAAAGTGCTGCTTCATTCAAAAGATTTTTAAGATCGGCACCCGTAAACCCCGGAACTCTTTTAGCTAGAGCTTTTAAATCAACGTCATCTGCTAATTTTTTGTTCTTTGCATGGACTTTTAAAATTTCTTCTCTTCCTTTTACATCGGGTTCATTGACGTAGATTTGTCTGTCAAATCTACCCGGACGAAGTAGAGCGCTATCTAAAATGTCGGGTCTATTTGTGGCTGCAATAACTATTATATTTGTATTTTCGTCAAAACCATCCATTTCAACAAGCAGTTGATTTAATGTTTGTTCTCTTTCGTCATGTCCGCCTCCCATGCCTGCTCCTCTTTGGCGTCCTACTGCGTCTATTTCATCAATAAAAATCATACAAGGTTGATGTTTTTTTGCCTGTTCAAACAAGTCTCTTACACGACTTGCGCCAACACCAACGAACATTTCTACAAAGTCTGAACCGGAAATTGAAAAAAACGGTACTCCGGCTTCTCCTGCAACAGCTTTTGCCATTAATGTTTTACCTGTTCCTGGTGCACCTACTAAAAGTACTCCCTTTGGAATTTTTGCTCCTAATTTTGTATATTTTTCGCTATTTTTTAGGAAGTCGACTATTTCTTCAAGCTCTTGTCTTTCTTCATCTATTCCTGCGACATCCTTAAAAGTTATTTTTATTTTGTCATCTGCTAGCATTTTTGCTTTTGATTTTCCGAAATTGAGCGCAGATGAACCTGTTTGCTGAATTCCTTTTAGTATCAGTACAATCATTATTGTGATAAAAATAATTGGAATAATTACTGAGCCGACCATGCTCATCCATGAACCGTCTTGGGGCTTAGATATATTTATCTCCACATTTTTTTCTTTTAAGAGTTCATACAATTCTTCGTCGTTGTAAGGTATTTGAACTTTATATTGCATTTTTGGTGTTTTTTGTGAAATTTTATTGTTTATGAGCATCGGGTTTTCATTAACCGTGTTTTTGCTTTGAATTTCTTTTGTTTGTTGTTGAGTTGTTTTTTGTTCCTTTGGAATTGCCGTTAATGTATCTTTTGCTATTGTAACGCTTTCTATTTGTTCAAGTTGAACTTTATTTAAAAATTGACTGTACGAAATTTCAGTTGTTGATGTTGCCGGTCCTTCAAAAGCTATTGATAAAAGCGCAATTAAAATAATTGCGACGATAATTATTATGCCGGTTGATTGATTTTTGTTCATAAACTCCTCTTTATAGCTGATATTAATATATTGATATTATAACAAAAGAATTATAAAATGTTAATTATGTTAATGGGATATAAAAATTAAATGGCAAGAGTTTTTCTTTCCTTGGGTTCTAATGTGGGTGACAGACTTGCAAATATTCAACAAGCAGTCAGTCTTTTGAGCATGACTAATATGATTAAGATTGTAAAATCATCTTCTTTTTATGAGACTGAGCCATGGGGGGATAAAAATTTGAATTGGTTTGTAAACGCTGCAGTTGCCATAGATACTAATCTTTCTCCATTGGAATTGCTTAAAGTCTGTCAAAATGTTGAAAAACAGCTTGGCAGAAATAGAGATTCTGAAAAAAGATGGTCAAATAGACAAATTGATATTGATATTTTAATGTATGATGATGAAGTTATTTCTATTGAAAATGTTTTGTTTGTTCCCCATCCTTTTATGCATAAGCGCGCATTTGTCTTGGTACCTATGTTAGAGGTTAAATCTGATTTATTGCATCCTGTTTTTAAAAAAACTATTTCAGAGTTATATGATGATCTTGAATTTCCGGAGGATGTTTTTCTGTATGGTACAATTATCCCCAAAAAGCAATAAGATAGCTATTGTTGGTGCAGGACCGAGCGGTGTATACTGCGCTTTATCTATTTTAAATTTGTTTAAAAAAAATAATTATTCTGATTTTTTTATAGAGATATTTGATAAAGATGAACCTTTGAAAACTATCTTAAAGACAGGGAACGGACGTTGTAATATAACCAATTATATTCCTGATATAAAAGAATTTGCTTCTAATTATCCCAGAGGTGAGAAGTTTTTATATTCTGTTTTTTTCAAACACTTCATTTTTGAAACTTTAGATTTTTTTAATTCAATTGGAGTAAAAACTTATGTTGAGGATGACAAAAGAGTCTTTCCTGTGTCACAAAGTGCTTCAGATGTTCGAAACAAGATGCTTGATGCTCTTCGCTCTTTTAAAAATGCAAAATTTATAAAAAAAGAAATTTATAATTCATCTGAATTGTGCTCTTATAATAAAATAATTGTATGTTGCGGGTCTAGAAATACAGATAAAATTATAAAAGGCTTTGGACATAGTTTGGTCGATTTCAAAAAAGCTCTTTGCCCTTTAATTGTTGAAAATAATTTTTCATTAGAGGGGGTTAGCGTTAAATCTCTTGATGGTGATTTTATTTTTACAAGAAATGGTGTTTCTGGTCCTTTGATATTTAAAATTTCTTCGCTTAATGCTTATAGAAAATTTCCTTATGATATTAAAATAAAATTATTTGACGAAAATGAGTTATTGGAACTTGTTAAAAAGTTTCCAAAAAAATCAATAGGTAATCTTTTATGCAATTTTATTCCACGTTCTTTAGCTAAAAAATTGGTTCTTGAATTTGATAAAAATGCGTGTGAAATACCTAAATCAACTGTTATTAACTATTCAAACTTAAGTTTAAAAGTTATTTCAACTTCGTCTTTTGGAGAAATTGTCAGAGCTGGTGGAGTTAATCTTTGCGAGTTGGATAAGAATTGTAAATCAAGAATAAAAGATAATTTGTGGTTTTGTGGAGAAATATTAGATATTGACGGCTTTTGTGGAGGTTTTAATTTACAAAATTGTTGGTCGAGTGCTTATTGTGTTGCATTTGATGTGGTAAGTTCTATAATAAAGAAATAATTATTGGAGTTTTTATGTTTGATTTAGCTGTTATCGGACTTGGTCCTGCGGGCTTAGAAGTAGTGAATATAGCCCTTAAAAATAAAATGAATGTTATTGCTTTTGAAGAAAATGAGCTTGGCGGAACTTGTTTGAATGTTGGTTGTGTTCCGACTAAGTCTTTAATTCATTGTGCAAAAGTTTATAAGGAAATATCTAATTCGTCAAAATTAGGTATTAATTTAATTAAAGAACCTGATATAAATTTCGAATTAATGTTAAAAAGAAAAGACAATATTGTTTCGAAATTTCTAAAAATTTTGAATTCTGGCTTATCTAAAAATATTACTCTTGTTAAATCTCATGCTGAGCTATTTATCGATGATAATGAGATTGTTATTGTTTGTGATGATAACGTATATAAGGCAAAAAATATTATTATTTCAAGTGGTTCAAAACCTATTGAACTCTCAAATTTAAGATTTGACAATAAATGTATTATTTCATCGGATGATCTTTTTAATTTAAATCAGATACCTAAATCGATTACTATTGTTGGAAGTGGTGCTGTGGGATTAGAATGGGCGCAAGTTTTTTCTTTTTTAGGTTCTTCTGTATCTTTAGTTGAAAAAGCTCCTTTTGTCGCTCCATTGCTTGATATAGATATCCAAAAGAGAATAGAGCGCGTTTTGAGGGAATGTGGTATTGATTTTTATAAAAATGATTTTATTCAAAGTTACATTGATGGAGAAATTGTTTTGAAATCGGGTAAGAAATTTTGTTCTGATATTATTCTTGTTGCTGCAGGCAGAAAAGTTAATTTGCCTAAAATTAGTGTTTTAGGTTGTAAGGAAAATTATAAATTAAATATTTATGATGATTTTAGAACTGATTTTGATAATTTATTTGTAATAGGTGATGCGACTGGTGGCACAATGCTTGCTCACAATGCTACTTTTCAGGCCGTTTGTGTTATGGATGTAATATTAAAAAAAAGTAAAATGAATGTGACTAAAAGTATTCCTTCTGTTATTTACTTAACTCCAGAAATTGCATCAGTTGGAATGATTGAGCAAGATATTGGTAATAAGGATGGCTATATTATATCTAAGGTTTTGTTATCTTCAATAGCAAAATCATGGTGTGATGAAGCTTCAAGTGGTTTTATTAAACTTATTATTAAAGATAATATAATTAAGGGTGCTCATTTGGTTTGTCCGGAAGCATCTTCTTTAATTACTTTATTATCTTATTTTATTGATAATAATGTTATAATAGATGATATTAAAAAGATGGTTTTTCCTCACCCTTCCTATAGTGAACTAATAAAAGAGGCATTAAGAAATGTTGGTTAAAAATCGTTTACCTGAATATTTAAAGACTAAAATTGCGTCTGTTGATGACAATGAATATAAAAAGGTAAGAAGGATTTTAAATAAAAATAATTTAAATACTGTTTGTGATAGCGCAAGATGTCCAAATAAATGTGAATGTTATAATAGCGGTAGTGCAACTTTTTTGATACTCGGGGATACTTGTAGTAGAAATTGTGCATTTTGTAATATTTCACAAAAAGTACCCCTTTCTATTGATGAGCAGGAACCATATAATGTTGCACGTGCAGTGTTTGAACTTGGTTTGAAATATTGTGTTATAACCTCTGTTACAAGAGATGATTTAAAAGAAAATCATGATTTTGGATCTATACATTATGTAAATACTGTTAATGAAGTTAGGAAATTAAATAACGGTGTAAAAATTGAGCTATTGACCCCCGATTTTAAGGGCGATAGAATTGCCTTAAGTAGGATTGCAAATGTTTGTCCCAATGTTTTTAATCATAATATTGAAACAGTTAAAAGGCTTTATCCTATAGCTCGTCAAATGGCGGATTATCATTGTTCTTTAGAAGTATTGTCGTATATGAAAAAAAGTGGCTTAAAAATAAAATCTGGTTTTATGTTGGGGCTTGGGGAAACATTTGACGAGTTAAAGACTTTGATTTTGGATTTAGCTAATGTTGGTTTAGATATTGTAACTGTGGGCCAATATATTCAGCCGTCTAAAAAACATCTTGAGGTTGAAAAGTATTATACTCTTGAGGAATATAAAATAATTGAAGAATTTATAAGCACAGAGACGGACATATATCCGGTAGTGTATCCGCTTGCAAGAAGTTCATACAAGGCATTTGAAGCCTATCAAGCTATTTCAAGGTAGATTTTCTACCTCTTTTTGAAGTTTTTTTTATGTTATTTTCTTGCACGTTCGTGTTTATATTAGCCATTTTTGCAATTTTGTCTATGTATTTTATATAGTTTTTTGGTTCTATATTGTTTTCTTCGAGAATTTTTAGAATTATTTTAACACCCGATAAATTTAGCGCTAAATTTCTCGTTAAGAATAAAATTAATTTAGCTTTTTCCAAGTCATCTATACTGTAATTTCTTCTGTTTTTATCGGTTCTTTTTGGTGATAAAATTCCTTCTTTGTCGTATATTCTTAAGGTTCTTTGATGTATGTTCAGAGCTTGTGCAACTGAGCTTATTGGCAGTATTGCAAGCGAAGTATTTATAGGTTGGTTGTTGTTTATTTCTTTATTCATATCAATTCCTAGAACAGACAAATATTTAAAAGTTTATTATTTAATTATATCACTCCATATAAATCATAGCATGTTGCATCAGTAATTTTTACATTTACTATGTCCCCGGGAGTTAGAAATTTTTTTGTTTTAATATATACCAATCCATCCACCTCAGGTGCATCTTTATAGCTTCTTGCTACAACAATATTGTTTGAATGTATTTCTTCTATTATACATTGAATATTTTTTTCTGTGTAGTTTTTATTAATTTTTAATGAAATTTTTTTTTGAAGTTCCATTAATATTTTTTTTCTTTTGTTTTTTATGCTTTGTTTTATTTGTGGTTTAAGATTGTATGCGTATGTATTTTTCTCTCTTGAATAGGTAAAGATTCCTACTTTATCAAATTTCATATCCTTAATAAAGTTATATAAATCTGTAAATTCTTCTTCTGTTTCTCCTGGATAGCCTACTATAAATGTTGTTCTGATAGCTACATTTTTTATATTTTTTCTTATTTTTTTTATAAATTCCCTATAATTAATCGCAGGTCTTTTCATTCTTTTTAATACTTCTATATTTGAGTGTTGCAAAGGAATATCTATATATTTAACTACTTTATTTAGATTATTTATTGTTTTCATTAATTCTTCGTCAAAATTTGTCGGATATGCATACATTAATCTTATCCAATTTAGATTTTCAATTTTGTTTAATTCTTTTAAAAGTGTTGCAAGCATGGGTTTTTGATATAAATCCAGACCATAACTTGTCGTATCTTGAGCAATTAAGACTACTTCACTTACTCCCTTGTTTGCAAGTTCTTGTGCTTCATTTATTATATTTTCAATTTTTCTTGATTTGTATTTTCCTCTTAAATTGGGTATAACACAATATCCGCAGTTATAGTAACATCCTTCCGCAATTTTTATATAACTTGACGAACCTACTGTAATTTGTTCTCTTTTAATGTTTTCGCAGTAATTATATTCTGGTATATTTGAAACATTATAATATTCTTTATTTTCAATTGCTTCCACAATATTTTCATAATCGCAAGTTCCTATGTAATTTTTAACTTCGGGAAGCAGATTTTTTAATTCTTCTTTATACTTTTGAACCAGACACCCTGTTAGTATAATTCTTTTGCCTTTTTCAATCATATTTATGATTGCTTTTATGCTTTCTTTTTCAGCATCATTTATAAAAGAACAAGTGTTTATTATAACGGTTCTTATATTTTTGCTATCGTAGTCGAGACTGTATTTGTAACCTTTTTTAACAAGTATACCTAGCATAAGTTCAAGGTCTATGAGATTTTTTGCGCAGCCAAATTGTAATATTCCGATTGTTTCTTTATTTTTCATTTATTTTAAATATTAGTACCTTGTGTCCATGTTCTATTATAATTGCTCTATAATAATTATCCATAATATATGTACAAAAATTTACTCCATAGTCAAAACAAATTGTTTGAGCTCCGTATTCTTTAGTGTTTCTGGGGTAAAAAATTATGTAGTCAGTTTTATTTTCTTTTAGTTTTTTTATAATGTTTGCTTCTCCAAAAGTTTCAAAGTCTAGTGGGGTAAAAGTTGAGTTGTAATATTTCCATGGTTTTTTGTGTATTAGGTTAAAAAGTTGACCTTCGGGTACAACAATAAAATTTTCATTTGGTTTTATATTTTTTGAAATGTATTCGTTTGTTTTATCAAATAATACATTGTCATTTTTTTTAAGCAGAATATTTTGGTTGGTTTTTGTTTTGAATTTTGGATTATTTGCATAGTATTTAAAATTGATTATTGTTATTAATATTGTAAAAATTAGAAAGAAATTGTATAGCCATTTTTTATCGCTAATTTTTTTTAAAAGTACATATAGAGTTAGAATGGCAAATATATATCCGAAATTTGTGTAGCATAATGGGTTTATTTTTGTTATTGATTTTAAATTAAGAATTGTTGAAAAGATTATTAATGTTAGGTCTATTTTATTTAGTTTGTGTTTTTTATGTAAGCATATACTTATAAAAAATATTGCTATTATAACTAAATTAAAAAGGTTGTTTAAATTAATAAATAATAGGCTTGTAAAAATTATTGCTGTAGAAAAATATTTGTATTTTTTTTTATATAAAATATAAGATAAGGTAAGTATTGTTATTATTGTTAGAAATATTATAGAAGTATTCAATATATATTCTTTTTGTAAATATACCCCTATAGATTTATATAAGTGATTTATGGCGTTAGTTGAAATCATTTTTTTTATATAAAAGAGGTTTGTGTATATGCTATTAATTGGTATTTTTTCTATTAAAAAATACATTGTAATTATTGCGGGAAAAATAAACATAAAAAATATTTTTTTTATGTTTATTAATTTTTTTTCAAAAATCTCAAATGAAATAAAAAATATTGCAAGCGGTATAAATAGCTCGATTTTGTTTATTGCAATGAAGCCAAGTGTTAAAAATAATGTTTTTTGCATATTTTTTAAGTATAAAAAGTATGCTACATATGAACCAAAATATGCCCAAAGTGTTGAATATGAGTATGGCAGCGTATATGAAAATGTTGAATTTGAAAATATTGATGCACTTATAAAAAGAATGGATAAAATTACGGATTCTTTTTTTTCAAGAAATTTTTGAGAAATAAAGTAAAAAATAATTAATGAAAAAAATGATAAAATGTAACTTAAATTAATTAAAACATTAATGTTTACATTAAATAATTTGTATAAAATTGAATTAAAAATATATCCAAATGGTCCATATATTAAAAATATATCTGTGGTTAGTTTTTCTTTGTTTAAAATTTGGTATGGAATATATGCTTCTCTTGAAAAATCAATTAGCATGTTTCCGGTTTTGCCGTAGAATATTATGGTAAAAATTAAAAATATTATTGAAATAATAGTGATATTTCTTTTCATTTAATTTTTATAACAAAAAAGCTTTTATATTGGCAATTTTTTAATAAAATAATACTTTATTAAAATATGGTGAACAATAATATTGAATCTGTAGCTGATATTGGCGGTCGCAAGTTACTCGGTATGGGCGGCTCTTTAATGGGCTACATAAATACTGGAAATCAATATGATACAAGGTATTATAAGGCAGATGATTTTGATAGTTTTATAAATGAAGAGAAGAAAAATATAACTCAAAAAGAAAATATTTCCAAGGTTTCAATTTTGATTGGCGCACTTGCTTTAAGCGCTGCTTCTGTCTTTAGTTTAATAAAAGGCAAAAAAGGTGTTGCAGAAAAATATTTTTCTAATTTAGATAAAAATATTTTTACAAACGTTCGTAAAAATTGTAGTTCGTGTTTAGATAGAATAAAGAATTCAAATTTTATTAAGTGTTTTGCTAAAAAATAAATTTAGTTACGATTTTTATTTTTTATTTTTTTGTTATGAAATTCTTGTTTGATTTTTTCAAATTCTGCTTTTTGGTCGTCGTTAAGAATTTGTTCAAATTTTTTTCTGTTTTCTATTCTTATTTTGTCTGCTTTTTGTTTAAGCATTGCAAGTTCAAGTTTTAAAGGAGTTGATTCTATATCTGCTTGAATTTTGGAAGTTTTTGTCAGATATATTTTTTTTATTTTTTTACCTAGATATTCCATTTTTTTTATTGTTTTTTGCAATTCTTGTCTGTATTGAACTCTGTTTTCATTTATCTTTTGTTTTTGTTCATCTGTTAAGTGCAGTCTTGAATCCAGCATTGCATCAAAATTTTTTTGTCGCATTTGAAATTCACTGTACTTTTGCTGCTTGAAAGAATTATTGTCTGTATTATTTATATCTTTAGCAAAAGTTACAAAATTAAGCGAAAGTATAATGGTTAAAATTATCAATATTTGTTTCATCATTAATCTTCCTTTATTAAAAAACTGAGTTTTTCTTCAAGAATTTTTCTTGCACTGTTTATTCTTGATTTTACTGTTCCTGTTGGAACGCCAAGTTTTTTTGCTATTTTTTCATAGGAATAGTCTTCAAATTCGTATAAAATTATTACTTCTTTCATTTTTTTAGGTAATGAATTTACTGCTTTTAATATTATTTTTTGTCTTTCTTTTTGTGAATATATTATTTCTGGCGTTAAATTGCAACTTGTTTTTTCTAGTATTTCTTCGTTATTATCTGTATTTTTAGAGTGCTTAAAATATGAACTTTTAAGATAATCTCTGCATATATTGGCTGTTATTGTGCAGATCCATTGTGTAAATTTGTTTTGCTCTTTATATTTGTCTATATTTTTAAGTGTTCTAATATAAACCTCCTGTTCGAGGTCTTCGTTGTATTCTCCTGTGAATTTTTTAATTATTTGTTTTATTTTAAAACTGTTGTTTAGAATTTCTTTCAAATTTATAGTCCTAGTGCAAAGTCATTTTCCATAAGTTCTGTTTGTAAGCTGTTTGTTTCAAGCGCGAAATAGAGATTTTCACCTTGTGTATATAATTGTGCAACACTTCCCAGTAACATCATCGGTACGCTTATTGTAAAAATAAGTTTTGCTATTGTTTTTCTTCTTTTGTTTCTTTTGTATAGTGGTTTTGCCTCTTGTATTAAATTTGATATTTTATCCATATTTTTTCCTCTCTATATATTATAACGAATTTTTATTTTTATTGTTCAAAGTTTTTTTGTTACATTTTGTAATATTTATTTTTTAAGCTATAGTTGCTTTTTTGCTTTATTTCTAATTTTATATATTAAGTATTTAAAAAAAGTAGCAATTTTATATTTAAAAAATACTTTATTTATATATAAAACAAATAAAAATCAAGAGAGAGATTAATAAAAATGTCCAAAAGAAGAAATTTTGAAATGACAAGTAAAATGCAAAACCCTTTTGATGAGAGAATTTCAAAAGAGGAACTTATGTTTAATTTAAACGAAATTGATGAAAAAAATATTCTTTCAAAATTTAAAGCTACGGATGATCCTATTAATTATGCATTTGATGCTATTGAAAAAACATCTTTAAAAACTTTAGCCAGAGATTTTATCAAGGAAAGTTTTTTTGATGTTGTTTCATTTATCACAAGTATTTGTAAATAATTATTACGATAATTATTTAGTCGGAATGGGGGATTATAGGTAGGTTTACAGGATGACGCTAATTGCGTCATTTTTTTTAAAGGCAATTATTTTTTCTCAGTTGTTTTGTTATCGTGTAATAATAATAAAAAAAGCTGAGGTATAAAATGATTAACAAAATTCAAATGATAACATCAAATAGCATTTCTTTTAAAAGAAACTATGACTCTTATTCAGAATATGATAAGTATAGAGATATGCTTAATAGAAGAATGCAAGTAGAACAACAAAAGAGTTCTTCTCCTGAAGAAGATGATTCCTATTTTTATGATTATAGTTCTTCACGTAAATCACATAATATCGTTAGTTGCTTAAGAGGCATGATAAATTCTGCTGGTGTTAATAAGTATGAACGATTGAGAGATAGAGTATTGCCTGCTGAAGATACGGTTTGTCAATATTTGGATTCGGTTGGTTATGCAAAAAGCATAAGAGAACGTTCTATTCGTGATTTTAAACATTTTAGAGATAATTTCTTTGAGAATTTTCCATATTATTGTTCAGTTCATGCCATTAATTCACCTGATGGCCTTGCAGTAGGCCAAGTTTTTGATGATTATGACAGACTTCTTTCTGCAGACGAGTTTTATGCATTTAAAAAGGGTATAGTATATGATAACGTCAGATTTAATGATTACGGACCTCATGAAGCTTCGGCAGTTCATGTTATGATTCCTGAAGTGTGCGATGGTATGTATGGAGATCTTGCAAAAGCTTTTGATAGTCCAATCACTATTAATTCTCCAAGGTTTTATAAGGATGGCTCACTTGGCGCTAACTCAGTAGTTGTATACGATACTGGTGCTAATGGCGCAATGCTAGGCGCAAGGGTATTTGTTTCTCCTAGAGTATATAGGGACATTGAATCTTATCGTGGCGATTTCTTTCTTGATGTGCCTGAATTATATGATACTAAGTTTACTAGCAGAGGACATAGCATGAAAAGGTATTTGCAAGATGCAAATATTGACTTTCATTCTGGTCGTATGAGGACTCGCTCGAATAATGTTTTGGTTTTTGCAGATGACAGAGGTCGCAATTTAGCCAAGTTTTATGGTGGTTATGACGAAAGGACAAACAGATCTGGAAAAACATCTTATACTTATTTAGACAAAGCTGTTATAGATATGGATTCTAGATATTAAGATTATATTATATATTAAAACAGCCTTCGAAAGAAGGCTGTTTTAATAATTGTATTTTATTAAGCACCTGTTGCTGATTTTGAGATAATTTCTTTTTCTATATTAGCAGGTACTTGTTCATATTTGCAAAATTCCATAGAAAATGTCCCTCGGCCTTGTGTGTTGGAGCGAAGGTCTGTTGCATAACCAAACATATTTGCTAGAGGTACAATACCCCTCACGATTACATTTCCGGTGTTGCCTAACGGTTCTTGACCTTCTATACGACCTCTACGACGTGAAATATCGCCTATTATTGTTCCCGTAAATTCATCGGGAATTTCAATTTCTACTTTCATCATAGGTTCCAATATGCAAGGTTGAGCTTTTTTGCAGCCTTCTTTCATTGCCATGGAACCTGCAATTTTGAATGCCATTTCTGATGAGTCGACTTCGTGGAAAGATCCGTCATAAAGTTCAACTTTTACGTCAATAACGGGGTAGCCAGCTAAAATACCGCCCTCGAGCGCTTCTTCCATACCTTTTCTTGCAGGTTCAATGTATTCTTTTGGTATTGCACCGCCAACAATTTTGTTTTCGAATACAAAGCCTTCGTTTTCACCTGCAGGAGAGATTCTAACTTTAACATGACCATATTGACCTTTACCACCAGATTGACGTATAAATTTGGAGTCTTGGTCTGCCGTTCCTCTAATCGTTTCACGATATGCAACCTGTGGTTTACCTATATTTGCTTCAACTTTGAATTCTCTTAGCATACGGTCAACGATGATGTCCAGATGTAATTCACCCATGCCAGATATGATTGTTTGGCCTGTTTCTGCATCTGATTTAACTCTGAATGAAGGATCTTCTTCTGCTAATTTTTGAAGCGCAACTCCCATTTTATCTTGATCTGCTTTGGTTTTGGGTTCTATTGCAACTGATATAACGGGTTCAGGGAAGCTCATTTTTTCAAGTATTATCGGAGCATTTTCTGCACATAGTGTGTCACCTGTTGTTGTATCTTTTAAACCAACTGCTGCGCAAATATCCCCTGCGTATACTTCTTGTTCTTCAAGTCTTTGGTCTGCATACATTCTAACTAATCTGGAGATACGTTCTTTTTTTCCGTTAGTTGAGTTTAATACATAAGAACCGGAAGTAATAACACCTGAATATACTCTTAGGAATGTTAAACGTCCAACAAATGGGTCTGTCATGACTTTGAAAGCTAATGCTGAAAATGGTTCGCTATCAGATGAATGACGTTCTGTTTTTGTTCCGTCTTCAAGTTCGCCTTCAATTGCCTTAACATCAACGGGAGATGGCATATAGTCTACAACGTTATTCAATAAAAGTTGAACACCTTTGTTTTTAAATGCTGTACCACAACATACAGGAACAATTTTATTGTTGCAAACAGCTTTTCTTAGAGCTGCCTTAAGTTCATCAACCGTTATTGTTGAAGGATCTTCAAAGAACTTTTCCATTAAAGCATCGTCTTCCGCTGAAATAGCTTCTACCATTTCATCACGATATTGTTGAGCTTTTTCTGCTAATTCTTGAGGAATTTCAACTTCTTTTATATCTGTTCCTAAATCATTTGTGTATATTTCTGCTTTCATTGTCATAAGGTCTATTAAACCTGTGAATTGATCTTCTGATCCTATTGGAAGTTGTATAGGAACAGCATTTGCCCCTAATCTGTTTTTGATTTGGTCAACAACCCTATAGAAGTCTGCACCAGTTCTGTCCATTTTGTTAACAAAGACCATTCTTGGTACTTCGTACCTATTGGCTTGACGCCATACTGTTTCAGATTGTGATTGTACACCACCTACTGCACAAAATACTGCAACAACTCCATCAAGTACACGAAGCGAACGTTCGACTTCAATGGTAAAATCAACGTGCCCCGGAGTGTCTATAATATTAATTTGGTGACCTTTCCATTCCGCAGTTACTGCTGCAGATTGGATTGTGATACCACGTTCTTTTTCTTGTTCCATAAAGTCTGTTACGGCAGCACCGTCGTGCGTTTCTCCGATTTTATGTGTTTTACCTGTATAAAATAAAATACGTTCTGTGGTTGTGGTTTTACCTGCATCGATGTGAGCAGCTATACCAATATTGCGGATTTTATCCAATGCTGTTTTTCTTGGCATAATCAAATTCCTTTTTTTAAATAATATCTGTCAATATATTAATTTTCGCACAAACAAGTTGCTTGACAAGTATTTGGTTATAATTTTCAAATTTCTTAAAAATCCTACATATATTGGTTTTACTTTTTCGAAAAAATCATTAAAATATTGAGTGAGTATTAAGAGGTATTTTTTATGGCTAAATTATTAGGAAGTAGTTTGTTCACTGGCGCAATTTCTGGTTTAAATTCTAATTACTTGCTTATGTTAAATGGTGGTACTGGTTTAACTTTGGATAATCTCTTAAATCCATCGTCTGAGAATGTTAAATATACTGTAAATCAATCTTTTAGAAGTTATATGATGAATAATTTTAACCAAATTGATATTGATGGCGATGGTACAATTTCCCAAGAAGATATAAGTGGCTATACTGCTAAGCTTCAAACACAAGGTATGACTTATAGTGAATTATCTCAACTTTGTGCGAGTAATGGTAGTATGTCCAGTCTTTTGGATACTGTTTTGTCCAATTTTAATGAGATTGACACAAATCATGACGGCAGAGTGACTCAAAGTGAGATAAATGCATATAGGATAAATGAAGAAATTAAAGAGGTAAAGGAAAAATACCCTAAAATTGATCCTACAAAAATGTCTATGTTTTACGAAACAAATACTTCTAATGATGCTACAAGTTCTACTGATACTGACGACAAGGTTTTTAAATAGAAAAAAGGCGGGAAATCCCGCCTTGTTTTTACACGTTTTATGAATTAAAAGAGAGTTGAGATAAATTTATTTTATGCCAATTTTATTGTTGAACTCTGTATTTGAGAGCTTACTGCTTCACCTACTGACTGGAGTTCTTGGCTTATTGCTTCCATTTGTGATTCAACATCTGATTGTTCAAGATCGAGCATTGTTTCTTCGTCGTTAACATCTTCTTCAAGCATTGCAAGCTCATCTTCATAGAATGTTTTTTCGCTATTTACGTTTTCTGTGTATTCGAGTTGTGCGTTTTCTTTCTCGAGTTGAATATTTGATATTTCAGAATTAATTTGTGTTTCTAGTGATGAGATGCTATCTTGATTTATTGATGAAATATCTGGTAAGTTGAACTCTGACATTATTTCTGTAAAGTCATATATATCGTATCTGGCTAGGTCGTTAACAGATGTTTCATAATATTTCTTTTTGTTTGCATCTTCATACCAAACTTTTTCTCCTGTTTGGTCTGCTTGTAATTCTTCAAATTTTATATTTCTAGATGTTCCATTGTTCATTGTAAGTACAAATGGTCCATTTGCTGTGCCTGCATATTGTCCGCTTAAATCATTTCTTACGGTTGCTATATTTCCTGAAATTGCTATATCGCCTGAAGAATTACCATTTGCGTATTCTTGCGCAATTCTTAAATAGTTCGATAGTTCTTTTCTTTTGTTTTCAAGTTCGTCAATGGTTTCATTGTACGTTTGTTTTAACGGTGCAAGCGCCATTTTTTGTTCTAATTGAATAGATGCAGTCTCTTGCTGTTTTCTTCTTGCCAGTTGCCTCTTTTCACGTGAAATTTGTAAATCACGCATTTGGTACTCGGCATGAGACTGTTTTAAAACTCTTTTTCTCAATGTAAGTGTTACCCACCCCATAATAGTACCTCTTTCTCTCTTTGATACGTGTAATTAAATATCCCTACATTGTAATAAAGTTTTTTGTTATTTAATTATTGCTATTTTATTTTATTTAGTTTACAAAACTTAATAATTCAAGACAAACTCTTCCGTATTTCTTGGATTTAAAGCTATTAAGAGTCAAATTGTTTTCGGTTATAATTTTTTTGGTGTCTATTTTATTTGTGCAATCATATTCAATTATTATAATACCGTCTTTGTTTAGCAGTTCATGGGCTTTTTTTATTATTGGAGAATAGTCTTTTTGCCAAGGTGGATCTATGTATATAATTTGATATTTTTCGTTTGTTTTATATAAAAGGGCATCAGTTATTGTTAAATTAGGTTTTTGTTTAATTTTTGTATAATTTTCTTTGATTAAATCTCCATTTTTAGCGTTTATTTCAATTTCTTTTACTCTAAAACCTCTAGATAGTGCTTCGAGACCCATAATTCCGCTTCCTGCGAACATATCAAGAAAAAAATCTCCTTCATTACAATATGGCATAATTATGTTAAAAACGCTTTGTCTAACTTTTGATAAAGTTGGTTTTATGTTATTTTTTACATTAATTTTGGTACCTTTATATTGTCCACCTGTCAGATACAATTTTTCTCTCCTTTTTGTATCATAAATTTATCATGAAAAAAATTGTAATTATAGGCGGAGGTGCTGCGGGTGCTAAGGCTGCTTCCAAATCAAAAAGATTGAACCCTGAAAATCATGTTGAGCTATATACAAGAGATGACAATATTGCTATTTCTTTATGTGGTTTGCCATATTATATTGAAGGTTCTGTTGATGATATAAATAAATTGATTATAAGGACTCCTCAAGATTTTTTAAATATGGGAATACCAGTCTTCTTAAATCATAAACTGGAAGAGATATATCCGGAACAGAATTGTGTGTTAATAAATGGTAATCATATTTTTTACGATGAATTAATTTTAGCATTAGGAGCAGATGTTAATATACCCAAGATTGAAAATATATCTGCTAATAATGTTTTTACATTGAGAAGTCTTGAATCGGGTGTAAAAATAAGGGAAAAGATGTTAAATTCAAAATCAGTTATCTTGCTTGGTGCAGGTTATATTGGTATTGAATTAGCAGAAGCTTTTATAAAAAATGGGCTCGAAGTTATAATTATAGAAGCAAAAAATCGTATTGCATCTGATTTTGATGAAGATTTTTCAAAATTGATTCAAGATGCAATAATTTCAAAGTGTAATTCAAAATTGCAGACTTTTTATAATGAAAGAGCTGTAAAAATTACTGTCGACAGTGAAAATAATTTCAAGAGTATAATTATGGAATCTAATAAAGAGTTTTTCGCTGATTTTTGTGTTTTAGCGACAGGTGCTTCTGCCAATGTTGATATTGCAAAAAAAGCAGGTATAAAACTTGGAGTAACTGGTGCTATTCAAGTAGATAACAGAATGAGGACAAATATAAAAAATATTTTTGCCTGCGGTGACTGCACTCAAAAGTATGATATAGTTACAAGAGAACCAGCTTATTTGGGTTTAGGAACTATAGCCAATAAAGAAGGCAGGGTTGCTGCAATTAATGCAACTTGCAGCAAGGATTTTGAAGTTTTTGACGGAATATTAAGTTCTGTTATAACTCGTTTTTTTGATTATACAATCTCAAAGACAGGATTAACATTGCAAGATGCTTTTGAGTACTCAAAAAAGGTTAATCTTGAACCGATAAGTGCTACTATTACAAAAAAAGATAAGGCAAGCTATATGCCATCATCAAATGAAGTGACTTTAAAAATTGTTGCCGATAAAAGAAGCGGTGAAATTTTGGGCGCACAAAGTATAGGATGTGTCGGAAATGTGGCTCAAAGAATTAATACAATAACATCTGCCCTGAAAGCAAGGTTAACTGTAGATGAGTTGTTGCATTTAGATTTAGCTTATGCTCCACCTTATTCAAGTTCAATAGATCCTATTTTAACTGCTGCGTATAAGTTGAAAGAACAAATTAAAAAATAAAAAAGTGCCAATTTTGGCACTTTAAGTTACACTATTATTATTTGGTTTTACTTAGTTATTTTTTAAGCTAATTTTATTGTAGAATTTTGTATTTCAGTACTTACTGCTTCGCTTACTGATTGTATTTCTTGACTTATTGCTTCCATTTGTGCTTCTACTTCTGTTTGTTCCATATCAAGTTGCGTTTCTTGATCACTTGCTTCTTCTTCTATCATTGCAAGTTCATCTTCGAAGAATGTTTTTTCATTGTTAACATCTTCAGTGTATTCTAATTGAAGATTTGATAGTTGTAATTGTAAATCACTTATTTGTCCGCTATTGTCAGTGACTTTTTGTCCGTTTTCATCTATGCCAGCGTTCTTTTCTTCTTCTCTTAACGCTGAAATTTGATCCATAATGCTTTGTCTGTTTACTCTGTAATTGTCTTTAATTGGTGCAAGTCTTTGTTCTTGTTCATATTGAACAGATGCTGTTTGATATTGCTTTTGTCTTGCTAGTTGTCTTTTTTCACGCGAAATTTGTAAATCTCTTAATTGATAATAGGCGTGAGATTGTTTAAGCTCCCTTTTTCTTAATGTAAGTGTAACCCATCCCATAGTAAAACCTCTTTCTCCCTTTAAATTGTTCTCGTGTAAAATCGTGTAACGGAAAATTTGTGTGTAAGATAAACTTAATTTAAAATTCCCTACACTTTAATAAACAATTTTTGTTTTAAAAAATTGCTTCTTTTAAATTTTTTGCGTTACAAAACTTAACAAAGACTCTTTAAAAAGGCTGTTTGCCGACAAATTGCAAAACGGCAAAATGAAAGAGATTTTGCTTTATTAGTTCATTTTATTATTTTTGTTAATTTAGCACAATGAAATAATCGCACTTTTTTTGCTTAAAAGGCTAAAGTCAAACAAAATTTCTTCTTTGTACAAATTAAGCTCGTCTTCTAAATAACGATTTTTTGTATCGTTGTTTTCGTTTTTCGTGCCAATAATTTCATACAATGTCTCAAATTTTCTAAAATTCCTTGAATGTGTTAGTTCAAGCAATCTAGAGACAACATTTCTTTTACAATCGCTTTTTTTGCGATTGCCATTCCTTTGCAATCCCATAAATATACAATACCCCCTAATTTGTGTGTGACATATTCCCTACATGAATATAAAGTTGTTTTTTTAAGATAAATTGATAAAAATTTAAAATTTACTTAATATTTTTTAATATATATTATGCCTGCTATATTTTTTTTCTATAATTCAACTATGAAACATATATTGGTAATTTCTGGAAAGCAATATAGTGGTAAGGACACCCTTGCTAAAATCCTTTTAAGTAAACTTGTTGATTATAGAAGAGTTGGTCTAGGTGATGCTATAAAATTAGAATATTCCAAAAGAAAAAACATTGCTTTTGATGAAATTCTAAAAAATAAGCATTTATACAGAAATGACCTGATTGAGCTTGGAAATTGGGGCAGAAATATTGATAAGAATTATTGGATTAATAAATTATTGGGTTATGATAAAATAATTGTTCCTGATATAAGGCTTAGATATGAAGCTGATTTTTTTAAAAAGGCGGGTGCATTTTTAATTAGAGTAGAATCTGATTATCATAATAGATCTAGGCGTGGAGTTATTGTTAATAATAATGATATTACTGAAGTTGATTTAGATAATTATTCCAAGTTTGATATAACTGTATATAATAATTCTGATTATTTAACTTTGATAAAGGAAGCTGATAAAGTTTTAAACGCTTATAAGTGTTTTATTGGTTAATTATTTTAAGTTTAGTTTAGAACTTTCAATGTCTGAACTTATCTGTTCTCCGACGCTTTCCATTTCGGATCTCATTGCTTCGAGTTGCGCTTCTACGGTTGTTTGTTCTTCTTGAATTCTTGTTTCTTCATCTGTTGCAGCTTCTTCAAGCTCATTTAATATGTCATCATAGTAGTTATTAATGTTTTGTTTTTGATCTTGATAATCTTCGTTTGCTGCTGAATATTTTAATTGCCATTCTGCATATTCACTTGAGCTTACCGATGGTCTTTCTCCATCTCTTATTTCTAAATATGTTTTTTTTGCTTCATTCAATTCTTGTGTTTTTAGTTTATTGTAAACCGATTGTTCGTAGGACAAATTTCTCTGTATGCCTCGAATTTGTCGGGACATTTGCAAATCGCGAAGTTCAAGACTGTTTACTTCGCTTCTCAAGGTTAATTTTCTTAAGGTTAGAGTTACCCAGCCCATTTCATTTACCTCGATTTTTTGTAGTTACGAACTTTCGACCAATATAGTTCACATATATATAAAGTATATATAGATTGTTTAATTTCGGCATATTTAGAAAAATTTACAAAACTTTACATATTACATAAAAGAGGTAAATAATTATTCTTCATAAAAATTATTTGTAATTAAGTTGATATATTCAACCATGTGAGAAAAATATTCTAAATCACATTCGCCATTAATTATGATGTCACAATTTTCTTTGTTTGGAATTAAATATTTTTGTCCAGCTTTTTTTATGTATTCCCAGTGTTTTAGAGCATTTTCTTCGTTTTGATTACGAAGCTTTGCTCTTTTTAAAAAGCGACGTTTTCTTTCTGTGTCATCAAGCTCTATATAAACTTTTATATCAAAAATATCTGAAACTTCGTTATATATTGAGCACATGCCTTCAACAATTATAATTTTTTGAGATTTTACCGGAATTGATTTTGGTTTTGATTTTCCTGTACCGTTTACTAAATATTCTGGAGACATTATATCTATGCCTTTTTGTAGCTGCAATATATCTTTTTTTAGCAGGTTCAAATCAAAATTCTGAGGTGAATCAATGTCATATCCAGCATCCCTTAATAAATCAAAGTTACCATATTTTTGAATAAGGTGCGATATATCTTTAAAATAATTATCGGCAGCAAGTATTGTAATGGGTAAATTAAGTTTTTTTATGCATTCTGTAATTTTTTTGCATATTGTAGATTTGCCACTTGCCGATTCACCGGAAAGTGCTATTAAGATTTTATTTTCGGGATAATTTATTAATCTTTCCGTAAAGTTATCTAAAAAATCTTTTTTATAATTTATAATCATTTGTTTGTTCGATTTTTTATCATGGTTAATTATTTGTTTAAATTTTGTTTGTAGATAAAAAGCAAGCAATGACCTGCCTGAACGCGTCTTGCAATTTGGTTTTTGAATTTTTACTTTTGTTTGATTTTCGAGTAAATTTTTAACTAAAGCATTCATAGTACTCTATATAATATCTCTAAATATATTTATTTGCTATTTTGTTTAGTAATATTAAAATTGAATTATTAATTTCTTCTATGTTTTTGTTTAAAATTTCTTCTTTTGCTATAAATATTAAGCTTTTGTAGTTATTTATTATTGGAATTTCGTTATTTTTAATAAATAATCTGATACTTTCTCTCATTAATCTTTTGATACGATTTCTTTTTGTAGCTCTTTTGTGAATTTTTTTAGAAACAACAAAACCTACCCTGGTGGGGCAGTTTTTGTCTGTTTTTAATTTTCCTGCATACAATACCATTAAATTGTCAGATGCAACATTTTTATTATTGTATGTTGCTACAAAAGCACTTTTTGCTTTTAGTCGATTTTCTTTTTTAAGCACGATTCTTAGCTGTTATTGCTACCTTATGGCGACCTTTTGCGCGTCTTGCATTTATAACTCGTCTTCCGTTTTTAGTAGCCATTCTTGCCCTGAAACCGCTTACGTTTTGCCTTTTTCTTTTTGTACCTTCTAAAGTACGACGCATTTTATTTTCTCCTTGTGATAAATTTTGAGCTTGACATTGTAATAATGTCAGTATTTACTATATTATATTGGAAAAAATGAGGTGTCAAGGTTATGAAATCAAATGTTAAGCTTGGAGTTATAGGTTGTGGAAAAATGGCAACAAGTATATTAACTGGTGTGTACAGAAATAATTTTGTTAATTCGGAAAATATTTTTTTGTATGACATAAATTTGGATGTTTCTAAAGTGTTATCAGATAAATTCGGTTTTAATGTTGTTTCGAGCATTGATGATATTGTAATGAATTGTGATACTATTTTGCTTGCTGTAAAGCCATTTAAGTTGGATGAAGTTATGAAAATTATCAAGGTGAAGTATAATAATAATTTGATAATGTCAATTTTAGCAGGTGTTAAAATTCAAAAGTATAAATCATATATAGATAACATAAAAATTATTAGGATTATGCCAAATACTCCTGCTTTGGTGAATGAAGCAATGAGTGCTGTATGTGTCGGTGAGGGTGTTTTGGAAGATGATACTAATTTTGCTTTAAGTTTTATGAAAAATTGTGGCAAAGTAATTCGTACAACTGAAGATAAAATTGATGTAATTACTGCTTTATCAGGTTCAGGACCTGCTTTTTATTTTAAATTAATTAGAGATTTTGCTCTTGCTGCTTGTCAACTTGGTTTGAATTATGACGAGGCTATGCTTTTGTCTGCTCAAACTGCTCTTGGTAGTGCTAAAATGTTGATTGAAAATAATTATAATGCCGATGTTTTAATTAGAAATGTTACCACTCCTGGAGGTTGTACTGAGGTTGGAAATAATATTTTAAATAGTTCGGATATTTCGAGTGTCTTTTTTGATGTGATTGAGAAAACAACAAAAAAGGCTATTGAACTTGGATAATTGTTTTTAAAAATTGATTAAGTTAATATTTATTTATGAAATTTAACAAGTTTGAACTTATTTCTAGTTATAAGCCTTCAGGCGATCAACCAAAGGCGATTAAGCAGTTAACTGATGGTATAATAAGCGGGATGTGCTCCCAGACTCTCCTTGGTGTTACTGGTTCGGGTAAAACATATACAATTGCAAATGTTATACAAAATGTTCAAAAACCGACTCTTGTTATTGCACATAATAAAACTCTGGCTGCTCAATTATATAACGAGTTTAAAGAGTTTTTTCCAAATAATGCGGTTGAATATTTCATTTCTTACTATGATTATTATCAACCTGAAGCATATATTCCAAGAACTGATACTTATATAGAAAAATCTGCATCAATTAATGATGAAATAGATAGATTGCGTCATAATACAACACGAAGTTTATATGAACGGAATGACGTCATTGTTGTTGCTTCTGTTAGTTGTATATATGGTTTGGGTTTACCTGAAAATTATTTTAAAGGAACTGTTACACTTTGTGTTGGTCAGGAAATATCGAGAAAAGATTTGTTAACTTATTTGGTTGGAGTTAGATATGATAGAAATGATGTTGAATTATCACGTTCTACTTTTCGTGCCAGGGGTGATGTTGTTGAGATTATGCCAAGTTATGAAAAAATTATAAATCGTATTTCTTTTTTTGGTGATGAAATTGAAAAAATAACGAGAATTGATGCGCTAACGGGCGAAATTTTGGATAATCCCAATGAAATTGTCATATATCCTGCTGTTCATTATCTTTCTTATGATGAAAATATTGATGAAACCATTTCTTTAATTAAAGAAGAATTAAACCAAAGATTAGTTGAATTAAAAAATGAAAATAAAATTGTAGAAGCTCAAAGACTTGCGCAAAGGGTTAATTATGATTGTGAGATGATTAAGGAAATGGGCTATTGTTCTGGAATTGAAAATTATTCAAGAATAATCGAAAGGAGAAAAAAAGGAACTCCTCCTGCTACATTATTGGATTATTTTGGTGACGATTTTTTAGTTGTTATTGATGAATCGCATGTTACTTTACCTCAATTAAGAGGTATGTATTTTGGTGACCGTGCTAGAAAAAATATTTTGGTTGATTATGGTTTTAGATTGCCATGTGCAAAAGATAATCGCCCTTTAACTTTTGATGAATTTTATAAAAAAATCAAACAAAAAATATTTATTTCTGCTACTCCTGCAGAATTTGAAAGAAAAGAAAGTCAACAAATAGTTGAGCAGATTATCAGACCCACCGGACTTTTGGATCCTGAAATTGATGTTCGCCCGACTATTTGTCAGGTTAAGGATTTAATCTGTGAAATAAATAAAACGATTGAAAAAAGAGATAAAGTATTAGTTACCACACTTACTAAAAAAATGGCGGAGGAACTTACAAATTACTTGCAAAATCAAGGACTAAAGGTTCGATATTTGCATAGTGAAATTAAGTCACTTGAAAGAGTTGAAATATTGAGAGACTTAAGATTAGGCGAATTTGATATATTGGTTGGTGTAAATTTATTGCGTGAAGGGCTTGATATTCCTGAGGTTTCACTTGTTGCAATAATGGATGCCGATAAAGAAGGTTTTTTAAGATGTGAGACTTCTTTAATTCAAACAATAGGCCGAAGTGCAAGAAATGTTAACGGTAGAGTTATTATGTATGCTGATAAAATAACTGATTCAATGAATATTGCTATTGAAGAAACAAAAAGGCGTCGAGCTTTACAGATTGAATTTAATAAAAAGAATAACGTTGTTCCAAAGACCATAAAAAAATCTATACAAAATAATCTTTTACAGCTTGTTCAAAGCTATAGAAGTGTTGAAGATATTGTTGCTGAACAAATGGTTGAATATAATGTTGATAAAAAAGATTTACCAAAATTACTTGATAAACTTGAAAAAGATATGCATAAAGCTGCAAAGCTATTGGATTTTGAAAGAGCAATTCAAATAAGAGATGAGATAAAACGAATAAAGAGCCTTCTTTGATTTATGCTATACCTTTTTGAAGTAAATCGTGTATGTGCAGCACGCCTATGGGTTTTTTATCTTCTGTTATAAATATGTTTGTGATTTTCTTTTCGTTTAAAATCTTAATGGCTTCGGTTGCAAAAATGTCTTTTTTAATTGTTATGGGATTTTTGGTCATTATATCTGTAGCTTTAACATTTTTTAAGTCTTGACTAATGCATCTTCGTAAATCACCATCCGTGAACATTCCTGTTAATTCTTTGTTTTGATTAACAAAACCAACGCAACCCAGTCTTTTTGAAGTCATTTCAAGTATTATTTCATTTATGCCGGAATTTTCATTTAAAATCGGCATTTCATCTCCCGTATGCATTATGTCTTTTACTTTTTGCAGAATTGAGCCAAGTTTTCCTCCGGGATGTCTTTCATTGAATTGTGTTTTTGAAAAACCTTTTCTTTCAATCATGCCTGTTGTTATAACATCCCCCAGAACAAGTGTTGCTGTTGTAGAAGATGTCGGAGCAAGTCCAAGAGGGCAAGCTTCTTTTGCGTTGGGTAGTTTAAGAACTACATCTCCCGCTTTTGCTAGTGAACTTTCGGGATTTTTGGTTATTGCAATAAGTTTTATTCCAAATCTTTTTGAATAGTTTAGAATATCTATTAATTCTTTTGATTCACCACTATTTGAAATTGCAATGATAACATCGTCATTTGTTACCATGCCAAGATCGCCGTGGCTTGCTTCTGCAGGATGTATAAAAAATGATGGCGTGCCAGTTGATGCAAGAGAGGCGGCAATTTTTTTTGCAATATGACCTGATTTTCCCATGCCCGAAAGAATAATTCTGCCTTTTGAATTTTCAATTAAGTTTAATGCTTTTGTAAGATTTTCGTCAAGTGAATTTTTAAGTTCATTTATTGCTTCAACTTCAATATCAATAGTTTTAATTGCATTTATTATGTCTGCATTTTGAAGTTTTTCAACCATTTGCATTTTTAGCCCCCTATTTATTTTAATTGTATATTAAAATTGTGATATTTGTTAATATTATGTTAAAAAATATCAATTTTTTTTATTTTTAAATTTTTATATATTATAGAAAGGTTTTTTTCATGGTTCAAGCAGTAGGCTTAAATAGTGTGCCAAATGTTAATGGTATTTCTGCTTATAGAAATACTGATGAACCTTCTTTGAATTCTTTTGTTCCGACCTCTACTTTTCAAACAAAACCTTTTGTTTCTAGTCCTTTAATTTTAAATACATCATTGAATGCTCTTGATAGGCAGAAATATATTTATTTATTGACTTTTATGTCAAATTATCCGATAAGCAATAACGCCGAAGGTCTCAGTTGTGCTAAGCAGTTAGAATTGTTACTTAAAAATGGTAAATTGTTGTCTCGTTCCAAAAATGATAACACTACTACATTGGATAATTTATATTCTATTGCAACAAAAAAGCGTGCTTATGATTTAGATCAAAGAAATTTAATTTCAAATGTTTTAGATGTTTTGGTTAATCCAAGAGTTGTAAGTCAAACTTTTGGTGATATTCCTTATCAAGAAAAGGAACGCATACTTTCTTTTTTGCCAAATGACAACCCTGTTAAAATTAATCCTTCATTGATGGATGTTACTGCATCTGGTACTTGCGCTGCTGCTTCTAATGAAGTTAATTTAGCGGATAAATATCCTGCTGAGTATGCTCGTTGGGTTTCAAATCTTTCCAGTGAAAAGAAAGTTTTGTATTTGGATGTTGATTTATCTTCAATTTCTAAAAATACTTTGGAAGCTATAAATATATTAAATCTCCTTGAGGCGCAAATTGTCGATTTCAATTTCAATAAAGTAAGAATTAAAGTTAACACTGATAATAATGCATACATTAGAGCGAAAATCCAAGATAAATATTGGGATGACGGGGAAAGAAATGTTGCAAACGTACTTGTTCAAAGTGCTATAATGCAACTTGGTTCTCAAAATACTTATAATTCATTAATTGATGCTAGAAAAGGTAAGTTTAATTCAAATTCTCAGGGGTTAATTGAAATAGAGAAAACTTTTGTAGAGTCGTTAATTAAAAATAAGGAAATCACTTCTCTTGTATACCAAAAGATTGACGATAATCAAAATCTTTTGGGATATAATTGTTCGTTTGATAAAATGAAAAAACATATTAAAGATACAATAGATAATGGTGATGATGTTATTATAGGTTATGTTTTAACAAATGAAACGTCAGGCCGCGTGTCTTCAAGATATTATAATCCAGAAGTTGATGGTAAACCTAATGAAATTATAAGCGGTCATGAAATTACCATAGTTGACTATAAGTACGATGCGGACGGAAATATGATATTTGTTTGTGTTGATACTGATGATGATAATAAGAATTTTGTTGAATACAGTTCAGATTGGCTTCTTGAAAAATTGCACCATGCTGGATATCCCGCAGAAATTGTTGCTGCTGATGAAGAAGAAATAATGAATAATTCTAAAGTTGCATAAACAAAAAGGCGACACCCAGATTCGAACTGGGGATAAGAGCTTTGCAGGCTCCTGCCTTACCACTTGGCCATGTCGCCGAACACTTTTTATGTTATTAGATAAATAATTTGTTGTCAAGTAACAGTGTGTATTAGTTCAACATTGATTTACTCCTTAATTGTCTATGAAAAGTTATTGCAAATCTGTGTGCTTCGTCTCTTATTCTTTGAAGTAGATGAAGTGCTGGTGAATTTATTGCAAAAATTATCGGTTTGGATTGGTTTGGTAAAAATATTTCTTCTTCTCTTTTTGCAATAGAGACAATATTTAGTTTTAAATTGTATTCTTTCATTATTTTGATTACGCTCGATAATTGTCCTTTGCCACCATCTATTATAATTAAATCGGGTGCTTCGATTTCTTTATTTTTAATTCTTTTAAATCTTCTTGATAAAATTTCTTGCATAGATTTAAAATCATCAACTTCTCCATTTTTTATTGTTTTTAGTTTATATTTTCTGTATTTTGATTTTTTTGGTTGTCCATTTTCAAAATATACTCCGGATGCTACTGTGTTTGTGCCTTGTATGTGAGATATATCGTAGCATTCAATAGTGTGTGGGAAATTTTTGAGTTTTAATTTTTCTTGCAGATATGCACCAATTTCATTGTAGTCGTTTTGAATATTTGAAAGTTCTTTTAATTTTAGTTGATTGATATTAAATTCGGAGTTTTTTTGTGCCAGTTTGAGCATTTCTTTATCGGTTTTTGAAGTTGCTTTTATTATTTTTACTTCTTTTTTTAACCTTAAAGATAGCCATTTCTTATATAGTTCTATATTTTTAAATGTGTTTAAAATAACAATTTTTGTTGGCAGTTGTTCATCATTTAGCATCATATAGTATTCTCTTAAAGTGCTTTCAATTATCTCATCAAAGTCAGTTTCATTGGATAATATTTGAGAGAAAGAAAAATCTTTTTTGTTTATTAATCTGCCTTGTCTGACTTGTAAAATACTTATGGATATGAGATTTGATGAAGTCGTTATTCCGATATAGTCTTGGTTTGCATTTGATGTTTTAAAGACTATATTTTGTTTTTCCATTGTTTTTTCTATGTCACGTATACTGTTTCTTAAAAGCAATGCTTTTTCAAAGTTTGAGCTTTTACTTGCTTTTTGCATTTCTTCTTTTAGTTTTTTAATTAATTCTTTTCTTTTTCCAGATAAGAATAATTCTACATTTTTTATTATTTTTTTGTATTCATCTGGACTGATTTTATTTTGGCATGGTGCACAACATTGTCCTATGTCATAATAAAGACAAGGTCTTGATTTATATTTTGGTGTTGTACATTTTTTTAGGGGAAAAATTTTATTTATTACTTCGAGTGTCGCATACATGGCTTTTGAATCCGTGTATGGTCCATAGTATTTACCTTTGAGCGAGTTTTTATTTGCTTTTCTTACTATAGTAATTTTAGGGTAATCTTCTTTTGTAATCAAAAAGTACGGAAATTTTTTGTCGTCTTTTAAAAGTACATTGTATTTTGGTTTGTGTTTTTTTATAAGTTCGTTTTCTAAGATTAATGCTTCAATTTCGGAATTTACGACTATGCATTCAATCCTTTTTATTTGCGGAACCATAATTTGTAGTTTTGGAGAGTCTTTTTTTCCTACAAAATAGCTATTTACTCTGTTGAATAAATTTTTTGCTTTTCCTATGTATATAATATTGTTATCTTTGTCGAAATATTGATAACAGCCAGGAAGTTTTGGCATCAAAGCGACTTGTTCTAGAATGGATTTACTATATTGTTTTTTACTCGAGTTCATAGGAGTAATATTAACATATTTTAAAAATGTTATAAATTCCAATTTTGTGGAATGGTAATACTAAGTTGCAAGCTAGTATAGATTGTCATGGAAAGACAGGTGGAATATGATTCTTGAATACAAGGTAGACGAACTTTCGGTTCAGGGTGCGTGGTTGAGAACTTTGTATGATTTAATAGAGGAATTAAATTGCAAGTGTCAGACTTTTATGGAAGAAAAATATAACACGAACAGAAATTGTTTTGCACCTGTTCGTGTTGTTAAAATTTTTGGATCCAATACCATTCTAAGTTGGCTAAAGCTGAGAATGGAAAGATACAATCATTTTATTGATAGTTTAAATTCTCAGGATGTTTTTTCTGCCTCGTTTATTGAGGAGTCTGAGCAACCTGAAAATTAATTATATAACCGTAAATTCTACATTAAGATATTCATTTGTTGCGTAATTAATTTGTAGCTCTTGTATTTTTGCATTGTATTTTTCTTTGCCGAGACTTAGTTCCCATTCGCCATCTTTGTTGTTTCTGTGTGCCATTTCAAATTCATGAGTATTGATTTGGATGCTTTTAGCTTCCATATTTTTTCCGTACAAAGACCCTGGCATATTTCCCGCTGCTCTTAATTGACGAGGATTTTTGCTTTCTTCGCGTGATTCGATTTTTAATTTAGTTTTTGCCATTTTATTCTCCTTGACTTAATGTTATGCTTAATTTATTAATATATGTATTCTAATTATATTTGTTGAACAAAAAAATGCAATTTTTATCAAAGACTGTTTTAAAAAAATTTATAAAAGAGGAAATTTCATCAGTTGGGTTCGATGAAGGTTATATTGAGCAGGCTATAGAAAAACATTTGTTTTTTTCGGTTAAAATTTTTGATGTTACTCCTTCCCAGGCGTCTATTATTAAGCAAACTGCGCTTTCTTGTGATTGTGATTGTGCAGTAAATAGGGGTGTTATTGATTGTTCGGTTAGTTTTTCAGATTGTATTTTGTCAGGAACCATTGCTCAACTGACTTTAGTTGCTAAAAAATTGGCTTCTCAACCTTTTTCACTATCCAAGTTGTCTGATGTTATTTTTGAAAAAATTGAACTAGAATTATCCGAGAAATCTAAGACAAGAATAATGGGGATTTTAAATATGACTCCAAATTCTTTTTCGGACGGAGGGGAATTTGTTGAAATTGAAAAGGCTATAAATCATGCTATTGATATGATAGAAGCTGGTGCCGACATAATCGATATTGGCGCACAATCTACAAAGCCTTATTCTGATTTGGTTTCTGTTGTATATGAAATAGAAAAAGTTGTTCCTGTCGTTACGGCCCTTAAGACTGCATTTCCTTATATAGAAATAAGTGTGGATACTATGACTCTTGCTTGTGCAAAAGCTGCTATTGAGGCAGGTGCCGACATAATTAATGATGTTAGTTTTTTATCAAATATTGAATTTGCAAAAATTTGTGCTAAAGAAAGAAAAAAACTTGTTATCATGCACTCGAGGGGTGATGCGAAAACAATGGATAATCTTACTTATTATGATAATGTTGTTGATGAAGTATTTTCTGAAATTTATAGTAAGGTTCAACTTGCAATTCAAGCGGGGTTGAATAAGAAGGATGTGATAATTGATGTTGGATTTGGATTTGCAAAAAGTTTAAGTCAAAATTTTGAATTATTAAAAAGAATTAATGAGTTTAAATCTATGGGTTTTCCTCTTTTGGCAGGTGTATCAAGAAAACGTTTTATGCGGGATGTTATTAATACAAAAGAACCGAAAGATGCTGATTTTGTTTCTGCTTTAAGTGCTTTTTATTTAATGCAAAATGATGTTGATTATATTAGAGTTCATAACGTTGAATTGACATCTCAGGCTCTTAAGCTACATCAAAGACTCTTTTAGTATTTGTTTTCTTCTGGATTGCTGAAATTTTTTATTGGCTTTTTTAAAGTTTTTTTAAAAACTTCGCTAAATTTTTCTATTGGTTCAAAGTAATATCCGCAGTTGTCTTTTAGTTGTGCGCCCATTTTGAAGATTTCTTCTGAAGGGTAATTTTTACAAATCGATGGTCTTTTTTTATGTTCTTTGCATAATTTCTTTTCTTTATCAAATTTATCACAAGCAAAAATTAAGCCAAATTCATCTTTGCTTATGGGAGTTATGTGCTGATAAAATGAGTAGTTATCTTTTTGTTTAATTTTTTCGAATTCTTCTTTTGTTTTTATAGTTTTGTTTTTGTGTTTTATATAAATATTTTCGCAACAACCACCACACATACGACATTTGCCGTACCTAAAGTATTTTCGTTTAAGTATTCTTAAATGATAATATTTTTTTAGTTTTTCGAATATTTTTTTATGTAATATCATTTAAGAAATCTTTATTATTTAAAAGTTCTGATATTAAATCATCATTGTCTATTGACAAATTTCCTTCAAATGCTTGTTTTAAAACTAGTTCTGTTGAAGTCTTTTCGTCAGTTTCTTTTAGTATTTCGCTGAATTTTTTAATATCCATTTCACGTTGATATTTATGAATTGCAGCTGATGAAATGTCGGATTCATCGACAAAAAAACCGTTTCCAACTTCTTCAAAGGGGTTGGTCGTTACCCCTTTAACTCTATCCAAGCTTTGACTTTGCGTAATAGATTCTGAATTATTGTTTAAAATTTTATCCAGCATATATTCCCTAAGTCTTATCCTTATTTACATTATGTAACAAATTTGCTAATTTTAAATTAACCTAAAGGTTAGTTTAATGAAATTATAACCTTGGTTTTTGTTTAATGCAAATTTGTTAATTATTTTAATGTTATTTTTTTATCCAAATAATTTTTTTGTTCGAATTTATAATTTTTTATGTATTCAACGGCATCTTTTGGAGTATTTGCGATATAGTATATGGATTTGGTAATTTCTGGAGCAAAATTTTCATTTATTATATCATCGAAAAAATTTATTAGATTTTTATAGTAGTTGTTGGTATTTAAGATGACTATGGGCTTATTGTTGTAGCCCAGTTGTTTCTGAACAAGCATTTCAGATAATTCTTCTAATGTTCCAAAACCCCCTGCTAGGGCAATTATTGCCTCAGAAATTTCATCCATTTTTGCTTTTCTTTCTCGCATGCCTTTTGTTAGAATAAATTTTGTGCACTCGCCAGGATTAATTCCAAAATCATATAATTTTTGTGGCATGACGCCGGTAATTTCACTACCTCTTAGTCTTGCTGCGCTTGTTATTTCGCCCATTAATCCTAAATTTGAACCTCCATAGACAATATTGTATCCGTTGTTTGCAATTTCAATTCCTAAATTATATGCATCTTTGAAGTATATATTTGGAACTGTTGATGATGAGCTTGCAAAAATGCATATATTTTTTATTTTGTTTTCCATTTTTTCCTCGATAAAAATTTATACGTGCTGAAAATTGTAAGTGATAAATTAGAATTTTCTATTATTAGTTTTGCTTTGATTTTTTCTTTTAATGGTATTTTTTTATTTTTAAAAAAAGGTTTAAAATCGTATTCTTTAAACATTTTTGAAACTTCTTTTAAAAAAATTTTATTGTATTTATTTTTTATTCTTTTATAATTCCATAAATACGCTTTTAATTCAAAAAGTAGTTTTTGTGAGGCTATTTCATTAGTTTGCGGTTTAAAGAAATTGTTAATTGTTTTAAATTCATCAATAAGTTCAAAAACTTTGTCAGATGAATTTATGCTTGAGCTAGGATTATCGGTTTTGTAGTTGTATAAGGCTTTGTTGATTAATTTGTATTTTTTTGCAAAATAAAAACATTTAAATTGGAATGATGTATCTTGAAAACTTGCTTTTTGTGTTTCGTTAAAAAAAATATTGTTTCTATTTAAAAATTCTTTTTTGTATATTGCAGACCAGACACTTGGTTTTATTGTAAGAATTTCAGGGTTGTTAAATATGTTTGATGATGTGTTTAAGTTAAAATTTTTAAATGAATTTGCTTTGATTGTTTTATTTTTCACAATATAATTGAAGTCTGATTTTATTATATCATAATCTTGTTTTGTTGATTCTTTTAGGAGCGTTTCTAGCATGTTAGGTTCGATTGAGTCATCGGATTCAACTATTGAAATAAAATCATTGTTAGAATTTTTTATACCTAAATTAACACTCTTCCCGTATCCTAAATTTTTTGTGTTGTTGATTATTTTTATTCTTTTGTCCTTTTGTGCAAATTTATTGATAATTTTTAAAGAATTATCTTGCGAGCAGTCGTTTATTATAATTATTTCAATCTCTTTCAATGTTTGATTAACAACCGATTCAATACATTTTTCAAGATAATTTTCACTGTTATATGTTGGTATAATTACAGATATTTTTTTCATTAAATAATTTTAACTTATTTTAACTTTTTTGTAATAATTTACATGTATGTATTTTTGATGTAGAGTATTACATATAAGCTTGGAGTTGAGGATGGATTTTGAATTATTGAAATTAGAATTAGACGGGGCTTTTTTAGTTTATAATAAAAACATTGCCGATAATTGCGGATATAAAGAAGTTTTTTTTGACAGTAGTGCTTTTATAAAGCATGAAGTAGATGTTAATTTTAAGAAAGATTATCTTTTTTATTCTGAATTTAGAACTTTTAGAGGATTGTATGTTCAGAAGAATGTTAGTCCTGCTTCTAAATTATTAACTGTGCTTTTTGGTAGTATTTTAGTTGTGGTTGTTGATTTAAGGAGTTCTTCAGATACTTTCGGGCAGAGTATAAAATTTGAGCTTTCTTCTGATGAAAATTGTTCTTTGGTTCTTCCTGAGGGAGTTGCATTTGGGTATTTAACCTTGTCTGATTTTTCATGTGTGAATTTTAAATTGGAGACGGAATTTTATGATAATTTAACTGGAATAAGATATGATGACAAAAAGTTGAATATTGATATAGATATTGAGTTTGAACCTTTGGTTTGTGATGATGTATGCTATGTGGCTTATGATAAAGTTATTTGATTGGGATGGAGCAGTTTGGTAGCTCGTTGGGCTTATAAGACTCATTTTAGATTTACTTCCTTGCTTGATATAATAAGTGTTATTGGTATTTATAGAATACTTAATATTATATTTATAATTAAATACAGATTTTATTTGCTGCTGCAGGTTTATTTTCACCGCCGCAGACATCCTAAAAAACATCTAAATCCGCCG
>CALUWK010000007.1 GCA_944324475.1 Candidatus Gastranaerophilales bacterium | reverse complement strand
CATAAATTTTATCAACTCATTAACATATTCATCTCTTTGGCTAATGCTAGGGTTTGAAGTGAATTTTGGAGTTGGGAGTGTTGGTTCTTGAATTATGGGGGTAGTTTCTTTTTGTGTTTTTTCAATATCTTGATGACTTACTTCAGGTGCGTTATTTTTACTTTTATTTAAATTTAATATTGATAATATCGAATTGACAAAATCCAAAAATTGTTTTTTATAAAAAGTTATTGTAATTTGTTTTCTGCCTCGATCTTCTTGTTCGGATATTTTGCAGGATATTATTGCACCTTTTTTATTAATTTTATTATTTTTATCGTTTTTTTGAAAAGTAACATTACCAAAATTATTTACGTTTTTAATCTTCATTTTTTTAGCCCTCATATAGTTCTTCTAATTGTTCTTTAAATTCTTGCAAGCGCTCAGGTTTAATATTTCTTTTTGCTTTATCAATTCGATAATTTAAGTATTCTTCAAAGGTTTTATTATTATCAATATCTTTATCAAAATCTTGACAAGCTAATTGAACAATTTTTTTAATTTTATCGTTACCAAATGCTCCTTTTTCATCATCAGGGTTCATTTTTTCAATTATTGCATCATAATCAATGCTATCAGGATTAATCATATCTCCATTTTTATCAAATTTTTGAATATAAAATCTTATTATTGCTTCAATATTACCCTCTGACGCTGGTTCAAGAGAAATTAATTTTTTAATTTTTTCTTCTCTTGGTAATATTTCATCCGTTATCTCGAGAGGATGGTTTGTTGTAAAGAAAAACGTTGTTGCGTAAGCATTTTGAAGATTATCGCTTGGAAGTTTAGCGCAATTATCAAGCCAGGTTTTCATCATTGCTATATTTTTAAAGTTTGTTTTTGTATCTTCAAGATGATTTTCGATTTCGTTAAGTACAATTATGGTTCTTTTTCCATCATTTAAATATCTTTCCCTTGCTTCTTTTAATTTTTCAAACACTTCATTTCGAAAATTTTCAGTATTCGGATTCATTTCTACCAATTCGCAGTCAGTTTCATTTGCTATGGCGCGAACAAAAGTTGTTTTTCCTGTTCCGATTGGACCATAGAAAAGTATGCTATTTGGAACATCTGCTTCCATACCTGCTTTTTCCATGGCAATTTGATCCGTGAACAAACTTCTAATAATTTGTTTTTCGGCGTCATAACCTGCAATTAAATCATCAATACTGCCACTATCAGGTATTTTAAAAGCTTCAGTTAATCGTACTGCTTTTTCCATTTTAGAAACATTTTGAGTTCTTATATTTAATTCTGCTTCTTTTGCATCGTTTTGTTCGCTTTTTATAGTATTTTGGCTTTGTTGTTGTGATAGCGAAACTAAATTTTTTATGATTGCATTTGCTGCTATTTCTTCTCTTTCAAGAGTTTTATCATATATTTGCCTTAATTCTTCAGGAGCATCTGTAAAATGTTTTTTCCAAAACGACATTCCTTTAATAGCCCTATCATATTGAGCATCTAATTCTATTTTTCTTTTGTTTTTATCCCAATTCTGAGCCCAATCAATTGTAGTTTGGGGTGTGGTTGGAGCTTGTATCGGATTTTTTGCTTTAAACATTACTCCACAATTAAAATTTGTATTAGACATTTTTGCTGTTGTATTTTTGGATTGCAAATAACGTCTGACCGGTGTGCAACTAATTTGACTGATTTTCATGTTTTTCCTTTCTCTTTATTAAAAAAGTCGACAATTATTGTCGACTTTTATATATTATTTATTTTAAAGGTTAAAGTATAATCGGAATAATTAGTTCCTTTTATTATGTCTATAAAATAGCTTTTTATTTTATATTTCATATAGCCTCAGAATTTTTACTATTTATAGGATACAAATAAAAAAAATTTTTTGTTAATTATGTAGTATAATTTTTACAAAAATTAACATTATTATTTTAATATCAAACTTTTTACAACAAGAAAAAAAATCCTTGCTTCAAGATGGATTATAAAAGAAAAACTCGATGATACTATAATCGATGTTATAGCCAAAAAAGAGTTATGTTATTCATTTGATGATGATAGGTGCTTAAATTTTTGCGGAGATTATAATAATTTACTAGATGAAATTAAAAAATTTAAACCTTGGTATAAAAGGTAAAATTCTTTTCTTATTTTCAAATTTGAAATACAATAACTCTATGAAAAAGATTATTTTAATTACAATTATTATTCTTATTTATGTAGTCCCTCTATCTTTCTCCGAGGTTCGAAATTCAGTTAAAGAGCAAATACAAAGCGCTATAATGACCATAAAAAATGAAAATGGTAAATGGGTAAAAGTTAGCGACAATGTTTATCTTGATACTTCTTCAATTTCTAAAACAAAATATCTTGTTTCCGGATGGTTTAAAATTTATGACACTCCTGAAGATGATTTATCTACCGTAAATGGCGTTGATGTTTATTATGCAATTAATAAATATGAAGTTAGTTGTGCCAAGGGTGATGACGCTATATTTGTCGACCATTTTAAATATTTTGATAAAAATAACAATATTTTATTAGATGAAGAAGATTCTAATGGGATAGGTTGTAGTTGTCGTGGACTTGTAAACGGTGAATTAATTTGCAAGGAATTATGTAAGAGGTTTTAGAATAATTCTTTTTTATTTTTCTTCTATATTATTTATAAAAAAAGGGTTAAACACCTGTTTAACCCATTTGTATTGCCATCACCAGTTAGATTCTTGTATACTAAACTAAACTTAATGCTATTGACGGCGCTTGGTTTGCTTGTGCCAACAGAGAAGTTGATACTTGTTGAAGTATTTGCTGTTGTACATAACTTGAAGCTTCTGATGCAATATCGGCATCTGTTATGATTGATTTTGCACTTGACAGATTTTCAAATTGAGTAGTTAATGTATCCAATGCAGATTCAAGACGGTTTTGAGCAGAACCGATTAATGATTTTCTGCTTGTAACATTATCAATACCTGTATCAAGATTTTCAATAGCAGTTTTAAATGCAGCAGCACTCATTTTAGTTAAATCAAAATCAGCAACTCCGGTTAATTCTTCAAATTTAACACTTTCAAACACTGATTTATCAACAGAAATTGTATTATCATCATCAGCATTTGCACCAACTTGGAATATTACACCATTTGCTTGCAATTCTGCATCTTCAAACAAATTTAATTGAGAATATTTAGAAGATGTTGATACACGGTCAATTTCTGCGATACGTTCACTAACTTCATCTTGCATAGCCTTAATTTCCTCATCTGAATAAGTACCATTTTTTGCTTGCAAAGTTAAGTCACGTATTCTTGATAGGTTGTCTTGAATAACGTCCAAATTACCTTCTGCAGTTGATAACAATGCATTACCATTTTGTACGTTTTTTTGAGCAATTTCATTACCATTTAATTGGATTTGCATACGAGCAGAAATTACAGTACCTGCAGCATCATCTTTTGCAGAGTTTACTTTTAAACCCGTAGACATTCTCTCCATTGCTTGAGACAATGCATCTGTTGAATTTGACAAAATGTTTTGGACTTTAATAGAGTCCATGTTCGTGTTAATAATAACAGCCATTTTAATACTCCTTTATTTTTCTAAACCGCATTCTCAAGGCAGGGGAACGCCTAAATTGTCATCCTTGCGGTTAATATCCTTATTACACTGTTAATATATAATTTTTAAAGGAGTATTGGAATCAAAAAAAAGTATAAAATTTCTTATACTAAAGTTGTAAAATAAAAAATCCGCAAATGCGGATTTTTAAGCTATTTCTTCTCGGTGCTTGGTTGGGAGCTTTACAACCTCACCTTGAGCACCTTGTTGCTTTTTTTCAACCATATCCCTAGTTACGATATATTCTTTTATATCCTCTTTTGATGGAACCTCATACATAATGTCAAGCATTATTTCCTCAACAATAGACCTAAGTGCCCTTGCTCCGGTTTTTCTTTTCAGAGCTTCTTTTGCAATTAATTCTATTGCATCATCTTCAAATTTTAACTCAACCCCATCCATACCCATCAAACAAGCATATTGCTTAACGATAGCATTTTTGGGTTTGGTTAAAATCATTTTTAAGGTATCTTCATCCAATGGGTCAAGAACAGTATAAATAGGGATTCTTCCGATAAATTCCGGAATTAAACCAAATTTTAATAAATCATCAGGTTGGAGCTTTTTTAATATTTTTGCACTTTCACGTTCTTTTTCTTCAGTTGTTAAGGAAGTTGAACCAAATCCAATGTTTGACGTGGTACCTGCTCGTCTTTCAACAATTTTTTCTAAACCAACAAATGCCCCTCCAACAATAAAAAGAATATTATTTGTATTAATTTGTATAAATTCTTGATGAGGATGTTTTCTTCCACCCTGAGGCGGAACATTCGCAATAGTTCCTTCAATCATTTTTAAAAGCGCTTGTTGTACACCTTCACCTGAAACATCTCTTGTAATTGAAGGATTTTCGGATTTTCGTGCAATTTTATCAATCTCATCAATATAAATTATACCTTTTTCTGCCTTTTTTATATCATAATCTGCACTTTGATAAAGTCTTAATAATATATTTTCAACATCATCACCAACATAACCAGCTTCTGTTAAAGTTGTAGCATCAGCAACCGCAAAAGGAACATTTAGCATCTTAGCTAAAGTTTGAGCCAAAAGGGTTTTTCCTGAACCGGTTGGGCCAACCAACAAAATATTACTTTTTTGGATTTCAATATCTGATTCCTTTTGCTCCATATTATGTGCAATTCTTTTGTAATGATTATAAACAGCAACCGACAAAACTTTTTTAGCATCATCTTGACCTACAATATGTTGATCAAGGTATGCTTTTATTTCATGCGGTTTTGGTATAGATTCCATAACAACTTCTTGTTGTTCTTCTTTTTCATCATGTTTAAAATTAAAAAGTTCTTCGTCTAATATTTCATTACATAGTTCTATACATTCATCACAAATACAAACATCAGGACCAGCGATTAATTTTTTTACCTGATCCTGCGTTTTTCCGCAAAATGAACATTTTAAATTTGGATCTGTCGGTTTAGCCATTTGTGCTGCCCTTCTTATTTATTATCTTCCAAAGTAATAACTTTGTCTATCATGCCGTATTCAACAGCTTCATTAGCTGTCATAATGTAATCGCGGTCAGTGTCTTTTTCGATTTTCTTTAAAGGCTGACCTGTATTAGAAGCTAAAATAGAATTTAGTGACTTCTTAATTCTTATTATTTCATTAGCTTGAATTTCTATATCTGTTGCCTGACCTTGCGCTCCACCTAACGGTTGGTGTATCAAAACCCTTGAATGCGGTAGAGCCAAGCGTTTGCCCTTAGCGCCACTTGATAATAAAAATGCACCCATTGAAGCAGCCTGCCCCAAACAAATCGTAGAGACATCCGCTCTTATATGCTGCATTGTATCATATATTGCAAATCCAGCGGTTACAGAACCTCCTGGGGAGTTAATGTATAGCATAATGTCTTTTTCAGAATTTTCACTATCCAAAAGTAACATTTGTGCCACTATCAAATTTGCAACCATGTCATCTATGGGAGTTCCTAAAAATATAATTCTTTCCCTTAAAAGCCTTGAAAATATATCAAAAGATCTTTCACCTCTGGATGATTGCTCTATAACTACTGGTACGAAACTCATCTAATTTTATCCTTTCAGTTATTTTGCTATAAATTTGTTATTGTTAAGTAAAAATTCATTTACTTTATTTGCCGTAATTTGTTGAGAAATAGCAGCAAAAGCATTTGGATTTTTTCTTAACTCCTCAAATAATTGTACAGGAGCCATTCCATACATAGCTGCCATTTGATTTATATGTTCCATAATGTCTTTTTGCTCTATTTTTAATTGTTCTTCATTTGCTATTTTCTCAACAATTAAAGAATTTTTAATTCTTTTTTCTGCCTCTTCTCTATACCTTTTTTCAACGTTTTCTTTACCTTCAGTTTCAACAAGTTTATTGAAATCTTGACCTTGTTGAATCACTTGACGCTTTGTTTCTTCCATAATTGCCTGATATTCTCTATCCAACATTGTATCTTGGATTTTTATTTCAGTGTTATTTAAAACATTTTCAAAAATTAAATCTGATTTTATCCTATCATTTTGATTTTTAGCCATAGTTTCAAGATATTTCTTAATGTCATCTTTTAGTGCTTCAAGATTATCTTTTCCTGCTTTCTTTGCTAATTCATCATTAATTTCAGGCAAAATTCTTTCTTTAACTTCATGGAGATTAATTTTAAATTGCGCAGGAGCACCTTTTAGCTTATCCTCATGGTAATCTTCAGGAAATTTAACGTCAATTACAAACTCTTCTCCGGCGCTATGTCCAACCAAGCCTTCTGCAAAACCAGGAATAAAATTTGAATTTGATAAATCCAAAGAATAATTCTTCGCATCCCCGTGTTCTATTTTTTCTTCTCCGACTTTTCCTATATATCCTTCAAAATCGAATACAACCGTATCTTTATTGGTTGATGGTCTATCTACTTTTTCAAATTTTGAAAATCTTTTTTGAGTCATTTCAAGTTCTTTATCTATTGCATTCTCTGGATTTTTAAATTCCTTATATTCAATTTCGACATCTTTGTATTTGCCAATTTTAACCTCAGGTTTGAGTTCAACCGAAGCTTTGATTTTTAAATCAGAACCAACTTCAAATTCAACATTTTCAATATTTGGGTGAAAAGCTATATTTAACTTATTATCACTAATTGTTTTTTGAAATTCAACCGAAAAGAGCCTATCTATAACTTCCGATTTAATTCTTTCTGTGCCAACATATTTTTCAACAATGTTATTTGGAGCTTTTCCTTTTCTAAAACCTGCAATATTAACGTTTTGTCCATATGATTTTAATGTTTTTTCATAAGTTTCTTTAGCAATGGCTGCATCAATTACTATATCTATTGTAGCAATATTTTTATCATCAACTTTAACTGTATTTGTCATGGCACCTCTCATTATAATATTTTACGTATAATATAGTATAAATCAAAAATAAAAATCATGGTCAATATAGAGTATATTTATTTTTGTTTTTGTCAAAAAATTAATATTTTTTATAATTCTACCTTTAAAACAAACTTATTTTTCTTATAATTTATTAAACCTTCCGATTTTAATTTTGATAATTCAAAAGACATTGCAGACCTATCGATATTAAGATAATCGGCAAGTTCTTGCCTATTAAATTGTATTTCAAAAACATTTGTTTTATTTTTTTGGCTTTCATTTGAAAGATAAGTTAAAAGTTTATCTCTAATTGTTTTTTGTGATATATTTTCTATTTTTTCAATTAATTCAATATTTTCTTTAGACAAAATTTTAAACAAATTACTTATTAATATACTATGATGGCTACATGCATTCTGACACATTGTTGAACATTTATCATAATTCAAAACTAAAACAAGCGCATGCCCCACACAAAGTGCATTAATATTGGCTTCAATATTTTTTGATGCAACAAGTGCAAGCCCTATATTATCATTCGTATATAACTTTTGAATTATAATTCTTCTGCCCCAATACGTTTCTTTTTCGATATTAACTTCACCATCTAAAATTAAATATATTTTTGAAATTATTTCGCCTTGACGTATAATCATATCACCATCTTCATATTTCTTAATATATCCGCCAAAACACTTTATCATTCTTGTTAGTTCTTCATCTGTTATGCCACAAAAAAGCGGGGAATTTTTAATTTTAGAGTAAAATTTTTCCATAAATTTTCCTTTTGTTGTAATTACAACAGAAATGTTGTTTAAACTAGTGTATACTAAAAACAGAAAATTGAAAAGGAGAAAATATGGCAAAATATATTTGTAACGTATGTGGCTATGTATACGATGAAGACTTAGGTGATGAAGATAATAATATAAAAGCAGGCACAAAATTTGAGGATTTACCAACAGATTGGTTATGTCCTTTATGCTCTGTAGGTAAAGATGAATTTAGCAAAGAATAAAACAGGAGATAAACACTATGACAACTCAACAAGAAGAAAATTTAATTAATCTTTTAGATGGTTATGTTGAAAAAGGCGGACATCACTTGAATGTTAACGTTTTCAATCGTGAAACATTATTAGATGCTCAAGCTCATCCTGAAAAATATCCTCAATTAACAGTTAGAGTTTCAGGATATGCAGTTAATTTCATCAAATTAACAAAAGAACAACAAGATGATGTTATTTCAAGAACATTCCATTCTCAACTGGGTGCTTAAAGGAATTACTAACTAACATAAATGTGGTTATAATATCAAAGATAATTTCTTATCTTTGATATTTTTATAAATTTTTTTATAATAATATTTTAATAAAAATAACGCTAAACTATTCTGGTTTAGCGTTATTTTATACACTTTAAAACTTATACATTAACAGTTTCTGTTTGTCTTACAACATTTTCAAGAGCTTCCAAAGCATCAGCAGGAAGTTTATCTATGCCTGCTTTTTCGGTTTCTCTTGATTTAACAAAGTTGATTCTATCTAACATACGAGCTCTAAATTGCTCTGCATATTCTTTATTGCTAAATGAAGCATCAAAACCTTCAATATCCATAATTTCGATATCAGTAAAGTTTTCCCATTTATGGAATTTAGCTTCGCCTGAAACAATAGCTTCAATAATTCCAAGTGTATGAGCAGGTTTTACTTTTGTGCCCATAAATTCACCTGTATTTAAAATATAGCAATCAACTCCATCTTCAATTAATTGCTTAAATCTTTCATAATCCATTGCAAGAGGATAAACCCTAAATGGATTTGCATAAGGTTCAACAACCAATGCGTTAGGATCAACCCCTTTAGCAAGTCTTTCTGCCGAAGAACGTTTTGTAGCTAATGTAGCGCCCATTGCAGAACCTAAAGATGCACCTGATAATTTTAATACAGGAGGAATTGTAGGATCTTTCATCAACCAGAAAATAGCATTGATTGGTTGATCAATTCTATCAACCCTGTTTGGTGACCAAAGTTTTGATTTAACAGCACGTCCGTTACCGTTTCTTATGTCTTCCGTAACTGAAACGACCTTACCATCTGCCAACTGTATAGCACCCGCATTTTGTTGAGTTAATATATATTTATTATCATCACATCCGATTGGATAATCTGCGGTTTTATCAAAATATGCAGGTTCAAGTGCTATAGTGTATTTGTCATGAACATTAATAATGAATGCATCATCATGAAGAACTGTAATATCATATTTTCCACCATGCTTAGCATGTGTAATTGTGGATTTACCTGAACCTGATAAACCAAATACGGCAACTTGGAATGATTGATTATTTGCTAAATTATAACGTTTCATTCCGCCATGGCATGAAGCATAACCATTTCTAGCTGCTGCACCCCACGCAAGAGTTAAGGTACCTTTTTTATGTTCTCCAAAATATCTCATACCTAATATTGCAGCACAGTTATGTACAGGATCAAAAAATGTTAAACCGTATGGAAAATCAGGATGTGACCAATCAGGATCAGAGAACACATATATATCCCCTTCGTTAATTTTTCTTGAATTATCATACATTCTTGCATATTCTTCATTAATATATTGAAAATTTAACATCCAAGAATACATAATATTTTCAAAACCTGCAGGAATCATTAAATGTGCTTTAATCATAAAATCTTCTTCAAGACCTACTACGGCTTCTGTTTTATACATTAATTTATCGCGTGTTCCGTAAATTGCCTCACGAATTATAGGTAAAAGATATGCTAAATCACAATTTGGTTCTCCAACAATTTTTCTTGCAGCAGCGCAACGACCAACAACTGTTCCATCATTGAATAATAATTGATTAGCTCCTTTAGGTAAACCAACTTTTTCAGGTTCATAAACAGGCATGCCCGTTAGCTCTATCGTTCCTGATGAATCTTTTGCAAGCTTGTATGCTTCAGATACTGTTTTTACTTCTTCAACATTGTTGCCGAAAAAAGGTGCCGTAATTGTAGCACGAGCTGCAGACATTAGCTCTTTTAATTCTTCTGAATTAGTAAAATACTCTACTGTTGACATAATAATTACTCCTTTTGTTGTCAAGCTTAATCAAAGTTATTTTATACCAAAAAAATAACTGTTACAAGTGCTTATTATTTTATTGTCTTAATTTATTTCAATGATAGAATCATAATAAAAGGAGCTATTATTATGCAAACATTGTTAAATTATGAAATCAAAGACATTTCCTTAGCTGAACAAGGTAAAAAAAATATAGAATGGGCACAAAAAGACATGCCTGTTTTAAATTCAATTAGAGAAAGATTCAAAAAAGAAAGACCATTTGAAGGTTTAAGATTAACAGCTTCTGTACATGTTACAAAAGAAACAGCAGCACTTTGTATAGCTTTAAAAGAAGGTGGAGCAAATACTATTTTAGCTGCTTCAAATCCTTTATCTACGCAGGATGATGTTGCTGCTGCATTGGTTAAATACTATGGAATTCCCGTCTTTGCAATAGCAGGAGAAAATTCTGAAACATACCACAAACATATAGATTGCGCCCTAAACCATAAACCGCATCTTATTATTGATGATGGTTGTGATTTAGTTGCAACAATTCACAGCAAAAAAAGAGAGCTTTTAGATAATATCATAGGCTCATGTGAAGAAACAACCACAGGAATTATTCGTTTACAAGCTATGGAAAAAGAAGGAAAATTGCAATTTCCTGCGCTGGGCGTCAATAATTCATTAACCAAACATTTATTTGATAATCGATATGGCACAGGCCAAAGCGCACTAGACGGAATAATAAGGGCAACAAATATCCTCCTTGCAGGTAAAATCGTCGTTGTATGTGGCTATGGATGGTGCTCAAGAGGTGCAGCGGCAAAAGCAAGAGGAATGGGAGCAAATGTAATAGTAACTGAAGTAGACCCCCTTAAGGCACTTGAAGCTGTTATGGACGGCTATAGAGTAATGCCTATAGCGGAAGCATCTTTAATTGGGGATATTTTCCTTTCTATCACAGGTGATATAAACGTTGTATCAACAGAAAATATGCTTACTATGAAATCAGGTGCTTTTGTTGCAAATGCAGGGCATTTTGATGTTGAAGTTGATGTTAACGGACTTAAAAAACATGTTGTAGAATATAAAAATATTAGACCAAATCTTGATGAATGGGTTTTAGATAATGGTAAATCAATATATGTATTAGCTCAAGGAAGACTCGTGAATTTAGTATGTGCAGAAGGACATCCAGCTTCTGTTATGGATATGAGTTTTGCAAATCAAGCTTTAGGTATGGAATTTATTGTAAAGAACAAAGGAAAACTTGAAAATAAATTATATACCCTACCACATAGTGTTGATGTTGAAATAGCTTCCTTGAAGTTAAAATCTATGGGGGTAAAAATTGATACTTTAACTCCTGAACAAGAAAAATATTTAAACACGTGGTCAGAAGGTACATAACAAAATATTTTTAAAAAATGCCGAGATATTTATCTCGGCATTTTTAATACAAAAAAAGGGCCGATAATATTATCGGCCCACTGTATTGCCATCACCAGTTAGATATTCTTATACTATACTAAACTTAGAGCGATAGATGGCGCTTGGTTCGCTTGTGCTAATAATGATGTAGATACTTGTTGAAGTATTTGTTGCTGAACAAAGTTCGATGCTTCTGAAGCTATATCTGCATCAGTAATTATTGATTTAGCACTTGATAAGTTTTCGTATTGAGTAGTTAAAGTAGATAATGCTGATTCGAGTCGATTTTGAGCAGAACCTATTATAGATTTTCTTGCAGTTATATTATCTAATCCTTGGTCAAGATTATTTAATGCAGTAACCATATCTGCAGCACTCATAGTTGTCAAATCGAAATCCGCCATAGTTGTAAGTTCTTGGAATTCAACACTTTGAAATAATGATTGATCTGCCAAAATAGTGTTATCTTCCGTAGAATTTGCGCCAACTTGAAAAGTTGCACCATCTGCTTGCAATTTTGCATCATCAAACAAAAATAGTGATGAATACTTAGAAGATGACGAAATACGATCTATTTCTGCAATTAACTGAGTTGCCTCATCTTGCATAGCTTGAATTTCTTCTGCAGAATAAGTACCATTTTTTGCCTGCAAAGTCAAATCACGAACCCTTGATAAGTTATCTTGCACAACATCCAAATGCCCCTCTGCAGTTGATAACATAGCATTACCATTTTGTACATTGTTTTGAGCAATTAAATTACCATCTAATTGAACTTGCATACGAGCCGAAATTACAGTACCAGCCGCATCATCTTTTGCTGTTAAAACTTTTAAACCTGTAGACATTCTCTGCATAGCTGTTGAGAGAGAATTTGTTGCCTTTGTTAAATTGTTTTGAATTTTAATGGAATCAACATTTGTGTTAATTACTACTGACATGACAATACTCCTTTTCTTTTTTATCTATCTATCCATAGACTTATTCTGTACAACCGGTGGTTAAAAAAAATAAAATGGCAATATTTATTTATCTAACCTGTTATCAAAGTTTTTTATTTCCTCTGACATTGTTATATTAACCTTTTTGACCACTCAAAAGAATTATAATAAAGTTAGAAATTTCTATATCTAAAGTATAAATTTATGGTAGAATCATGTTTGAAAAAGATTGGAATGATTATGGTTTTTAAAGCACCTAATAAAATTACAACCCCTATAAAGCATGTTCCGCCTCATAATCTTGAAGCAGAAGCTGCAGTTTTAGGTGCAATTTTAATTAATCCAGAAAGTATGAATAAAGTAGTTGAAATACTAGATATAGAATATTTTTATTCACCCCAAAATAAACTAATTTATGAAGCTATTTTTAATTTATACAATCAAAATAAGCCAATAGATGGGCTTTCGCTTGCGGAATATTTTCGTTCAAGAAATAAATTAGATGATATTGGCGGAATTGAATATCTGAGTGAACTTGGATTAGATACGGTTCTGTCTTCGAACATAGAATACTATGCCGAAATTATTAAAGAAAATGCCCTAAAAAGAAGATTAATTAATGCAGGGACGATAATAATAGAAGAAGTTTTTAAAAATCCTGAAGCAAATGTCAGTCTTGAAATAGCCGAAAAGACCATTTTTGAAATTGCACAACAAAAAACATCACAAGATGTTCAACTGATTTCAAATTTATTGATGGAAACTGTTGAACAACTTGAATATAGATATAATAATAAAGGTTCATACACAGGAATTCCAAGTGGTTTTTATGACCTCGATGCTCTGCTTGCAGGTTTTCAAAAATCAGATTTGGTTATTCTTGCAGCACGTCCTTCCATGGGAAAAACGGCTTTTGCACTTAATATTGCACAAAATATCGGCATTGTTCAAAAGGTTCCTGTTTTAATTTTTTCGCTTGAAATGTCTGCTTCTCAACTTACTCAACGTATATTATGTTCAGAAGCAGAAATTGATGCTCAAAGAGCACGAACAGGCGAGTTAAATGGAAATGAATGGGAAAAAATAGCTGATGTAATGAATAAACTCCATGAAGCACCAATTTTAATTGATGATTCATCAGGAGTAACTTTATCTGATATAAGAGCAAAAGCAAGACGTATTAAAACAAAATATCCTGATTTAGGATTGATTATTATTGATTATCTTCAATTAATTGAAGATAAAACCATCATGGATAGAAATCAAGCTATTTCTGGTATTTCAAGAGGTTTGAAATCTTTAGCACGTGAATTAAATGTACCTATAATCTCTCTTTCTCAATTATCCCGTAAGGTTGAAGATAGAACAGATAAAAGACCTATGTTATCTGATTTAAGGGAATCAGGCGCCATAGAACAAGATGCTGATGTTGTTATGTTTGTGCATAGAGAAGAATATTATGATAAAGAAAACCCCGAACTTAAAAATAAAGCATCAATTATTGTTGCAAAACAACGTAATGGTCCAACCGGCAATGTAGATTTGTTATTCTTTGGAGCTACAACGAAATTTAAAAATAAAATGAAACCTGTTGTTGAAATGTAGTTTAAAGCTCTATTCTTCCTTCAAGAGCTTTTAAAAGAGTCATTTCATCTGCATATTCAAGTTCTGAACCCATAGGAAGTCCAAATGCAATTCTTGAAATTTTAATATTAAACGGTTTTAAAAGTTTTGTAAGATATAGGCTTGTTGCCTCGCCCTCAACAGAAGGGTTAAGAGCAAGTATAATTTCACTTATTGTATCTTGAGTTACTCTAAATAATAATTCTTTAATTCTTATATCGTCTGGACCTATGCCATCTATGGGAGATATCAAACCTTGCAGAACGTGGTATAATCCATTGTATTCATTTGTTTTTTCGATAGCTATTAAATCTTTTGTTTCTGCAACAACACAAATAATACTTTTATTTCTTGAAGGATTTGAACATATTTCGCATGGATTAGTTGATGACATATTAAAACAAATATCGCAGTATGAAATTGTTGTTTTAGCTTCAATCAGAACATTTGCAAAATTATTAACTTCATTTTCAGGCATTTTTAAAACATGCAAAGCCAACCTCTGGGCTGTTTTGGGTCCAATAGAAGGAAGTTTTTGAAAATACTCGATTAATTTTGCAAGGGGTTTAGTATATTCCATTTTAGTTATTAAAATAATCCTGGTATTGAAATTCCGCCTGTAATAGCTTTCATTTTAGCTTCCATTTGATTATTAGCTTTTTTTGTAGCATCCGACATTGCTTCCGTTATTAAATCTTCAAGCATTTCAACAGTATCAGGGTCAACACTTGAAGGATTAGATGGGTTAATTGCTTCTGCTTTTAATTTAATGGCCTTAAATTTTCCTTGTCCATTTAAAATTGCCACAACTGCACCGTTTCCAGATGTTGACGTTATTTCTGTGTTTTCAAGTTCACTTTGAGTTTCTTTAAATTTTTTTTGCATTTTTTGAGCTTGTTGCATAACTTGCATCATATTCATCATAATAATTATTTCTCCCTAAAGTCTGTTCTTTAACTATTATTATATGCTATTATATTTTTATATGCAAACTATTACTTATTTATCCGATTGTTTTAATAAAGGTAAATTATCCAGATGGGCAGATAATGTTATGCCTTTAAAAGTTTATATAGGAAAATTTAATTGGTATAAATCAAAAGGAAATATTCAAGATGAATATAAGTATACTCAAATGATAATCGATGCTTTTAATCTTTGGGAGAAGCTTTCAGGCGGCATAATTTCATTTGAAAGAACAATGAATTTATATGATTCAAATATCAATATTGATTGGAAAAGAGTAGATAGAAAATCTTTAGGTTCTTGTATATTTAATTTTGATAAATTAGGCAGATATTATTCAGCAGAACTTTCAATTGGTTTATCCGACGGGATTATACACCATCAATATATGGATGAAAACGAAGTATTCCATACAATATTGCACGAAGTTGGCCATGCAGTGGGCTTAGGTCATTCTAAAACCAAAGGAGATATAATGTATGTTCCGCATGAATATGGTGTTGTAAATATTTCTAAAAATGACTTAAAGACTCTTCAGTGGTTATATAAACTTCCAATTGGTAAAACAGAAGAAGAAATACTTGCTATGTATCCTAATTATGGAGCTTGTGATATTGATGATTTAATCGGAAAAATATCTGGGGAAAAAACAGAATTTGAAAAAGTAAAAGATTCATTATTACAAAATGAACCACAAAAAGATTTACTTCAGGAAAATGAAAACATAGGTGATTTAAAAAAATATTTAATGCAATTAAATAACATTAAAATAAATTTTAAATCAAAATAATTAATTTAAACCTGCATAAACAGGATTAGCTGCAATAAGCTTTTGCACGCCCATAACTCCGCCTTTGGCTCTTATTTTAGCTATATAATTCTCTCTTTTTGCTAAGGGTTCATTTGAAAGAGCAAGAGTTTTATTTCTTTTAATAAATTCATTCCAAGCCTGACTTTCAGATATCCACGCTCTGAGTTCTTCTTGTTTTGAATTGGTAAAAGTATGATGTTGGGACTCATGAGCTATTAAACAGGCGATACATTCCGGACTTGCGCCTTTATGCTCTGAACTTATGTATATAACAAGCCCGTTACTTTTTGTTTTTACTGTTAAAGCTTCACAATCTTGATATCCATATATTGCTAAATCCCTAAACATAACTCTAATGGGTCTTTTTGTTGCATTATATCCGTTTAAAATTGCAATAACATCTTTTCTATTTATACTCTCAAGAGCCGCAAGGGCTGATATAATTTTTTGATTGCCCGAAATTTTAGAATAGTCAACTGCAAATGAATCTTGTATTCCAAAAATCAGACCGAATGTTATGCAGAAAGCAATTAAAATTTTCTTCATATCACACCGAATCTATATTCTATTGTCCATCAAATATGTTTAGATTAACGACATATTAGGTTTATTCTTTAAAAAAAAATTAAAGTATTAATTATTTTTTTACAAAAGTTAATATTACACTTATTTTTTAATTAAAAGATTAATATTTAATTTTAAAAAGCAGGTTATATTTCAGTGTTAAACAATATGACCATGGTTAAAAATGATTAAATATATAAAATTTCAAATAATGTATTGCATAGTTTATGCAGTAATTTTTTATTCAATATTTTTGCCTCTTGCAAGTTATTGTTATGAACCTGTTCAAACTGTTACAATAACTAAAGAAGATATAATGAACGCGAAACCTGTTTCGCCTTATAAGGTAAACTTTTCTTCTAAAGATTTGAAGGCGATAGAAATAATGGAAAAAAGACATTTTCCAAGGACATATCCTGAATTGAGCGACTCCGAGAGAATTAAAAATCTTGAATATGAATTAATGGGAAGAATATGGGAATTTAGTCCGCAAAATGAACGTATAAGAAGGTTAAAACTCGCTTCATCAAATACAGCAATAATCGGAACAGCTTTACCTGCTTCAATAAGTTCAAAAAGAAATGCTAAAAGAATGCGAAATGACATGATTGAACTTAGAGAACGTGATAATGTGGGCTTGATAGATGGGTTTTTGCGATTAGTTAGTCCTGAAAAATATGAAAAATATAGAAAATATAGTGATAATATGTATTATAAGTATGAATATTAATTTTCTTGCATATAAAATTATCTCATTGTAATATTAAATTATAGGAGATAATTATGAGTCAAATTACAAAAATTGCATGGGATTTGAACGAAAAAGCCCCTAACAGATATCAACTTGTATATGAATTAATAGAACTTGCCAAAAGGCTTGTTGATGAATCTCAAATGAAAAAACCAAGAGATGATTTTGGTTTTGATGTTGAAATTCCTTTTGATTCTAATGTAAAAAAAGAAAAACCCGTGCAACATGCTATAATGGTTAAGGCATCTGAATCAGATGATGATGGTTTGGTTGGTTAATCATTAATAAGTTTTATGGAAAAAATTAAAGAAACACTCAATTATCTAAGAAATAAAATTGACAATTTCAAACCCGAAATTGCTATAGTTCTTGGTTCTGGATTGGGTGTTTTTTGTGATGATATAAGTGGTGTTTCAATAAAATATAGTGAAATTCCAAATTTTTTAACATCTGGTATTTTGGGTCATAAAGGGGAATTGGTTTATTGCAAAATTTTTGAAAAAAATTGTGTGATTATGCATGGACGTTTTCACTATTATGAAGGATATTCAATGCAAGATTGCACATTTTGGATTAAAGTTTTAAAAATGGCAGGTGTCAAAACCTTAATTATAACAAATGCCGCAGGTGGAATAAATAAAGGTTTTAATATCGGTGATATTGTTTTAATTAATGATCATATTAATTTTATGGGAACAAACCCTCTAATCGGCAGAAATAATAATAGTTTGGGCGAACGTTTTCCGGATATGAGTAATGTTTATGATTTTAATTTAAGAAATTTAGCAAAAAAATGCGCTTATGATCTTAATATTGAAATAAAAGAAGGTGTATATCTTGCAACAACTGGACCAAGTTATGAAACAGCAGCTGAAATAAAAGCTTTTTCGATTCTTGGTGCTGATGTAGTGGGAATGTCTTGTGTACCAGAGGCTATTGTGTCAAATTATCTTAAAATAAATACTCTTGCTTTTAGCATAGTAACAAATTTTGCCACAGGAATTTCCAAAAACAAACTTTCACATGACGAAGTTCTTTTAACTGGCAAAAAAGCGGGCTTAAAATTAAGCTCGCTAATTAAAAAAATTATAAATAAAATTGATTAACCTATAACTGGAGCAACAAATGTTCTTGCTGCAAGTTCTTTATCTAAAGCTAAAAGTCCGTTTTTATCTTCTCCAATCATTTCAAGTTGAGCTAAAACCCCGCTTACATTAGCCTCTTCTTCAACTTGTTCTTTAAGATACCAATTTAAAAATGCCAACGCTGCCCTGTCTTTTGTTTCTTCCGCAACATCCATAAGAGCATTAATTCTTGAAGTTATATATTCTTCGTGTTTTAAAACTGCCCTAAAAACATCCAATGGATTATTCCAGTTACTTTCTGGTTTATCAATTTTTTCCAATACAATTTTTCCGCCACGTTCAAGCAAATAATCAAACATACCCATAGCATGTGCTCTTTCTTCTTGAACTTGAACATCCATCCAATTAACAAAGCCGTTTAAATTTAAATTTGCAAAATATGCTTTCATTGAAAGATACAAATATTCGGAGAATAATTCTGCATTAATTTGTTCCAAGAAAGCTTTTTCCATTTTTTCATTTATCATATTTTTTCCTTTCATTTTCATATTTTATTTTAAAATAAAAAAAAATTATATGATAAAATAATCTTAAAAGGGGGATTTATGAATTTAAAATTTAAAAAAAGAACGAAGATAATTGCAACAATAGGTCCTGCTATCGATTCAAAAGAAGGTATAAAAAAACTTATCGAAGCGGGTGTTAATGTTTTTAGATTAAATACATCTCATGGAACGATGGAAGATCATCTTAAAAAGTTTAAAACCATAAGAGCTGTATGTGAAGAATATGATTACAATGCTGCCATTATGATTGATCTTCAAGGACCAAAAATAAGAGTTGGAAATTTAAAAAAAGATATTGAACTTGAAATAGGTCAAGAAGTTGTATTTGCAAATAATTCCAAAGAAATGAATGTAATTCCTGTTGATTATGAAGGAATTGCAGATGATTTAGTTATAGGAGACAAAATTCTTCTTGATGATGGAAAAATTCAAACAGTAGTTAAAAAAGTTAATGACGGCAAAGTATTCGCCGAAGTTACAAATGGCGGAATATTGAAGTCAAGAAAAGGCTTAAACATCCCTGGTGCCACAAGTAGTTTAAATGCTGTTACTAAAAGAGATATAGAATTTATTAAATTTGCAGTTGAAAATAAAGCGGATTATATTGCTCTTTCATTTGTGAGACAAAAAGATGATGTTTTGTTGGCTAAAAAATACATAAATGATTTGAAAGCAGATATTCCTGTTATTTCAAAATTAGAAAAGCCTCAGGCAATAGAAAATCTTGAAAGTATTGTTTCTGTCTCTGATTGTATTATGGTAGCAAGGGGTGATCTTGGAATTGAACTTTCTCCTGTTGAAGTTCCAATTTGTCAAAAGAAAATAATTGAAGAATGCAATAAACAGAAAAAACCAGTTATTGTTGCAACTCAAATGTTAGAATCAATGATTAATCAACCCATACCTACCAGAGCGGAAAGTTCTGATGTTGCAAATGCAATATTAGATGGTGCTGATGCCGTTATGTTAAGCGGTGAAACGTCTGTTGGAAAATTTGCCTTAAAAGCTGTTGAAACAATGGCAGAAATAGCCTTAACTGTTGAAAACAGCAGATTTTATAAATTTGATAATGATTTTAAAATATCAGAGGAAATGGCTATAACACGTCAAGCAATAGCATTTGGTGCTGATAAAATGTTGAAGTATGTTAATGCTAAAGCTCTTATTAGCTTTTCTCATTTTGGATATTCAACACGCCTTATGTCAAAATTAAAGCCTTCTGTTCCAATTATTATGATTACAGATTTAGAAGAAACTAGACGTAAAATGGCTCTTAATTGGGGTGTTTATGCTTTTTGCAAAATGTGGGATGATGTTCTTACTTCTGAACTTTTGAAAAATATAGATAATTTCTTAATAAATGAAATAGGACTCAAAAAAGGTGATTACGTCATCATCACTGGCTCTGCTCCAAAATTAATTACAGGACGCACTAATTTTATAAGAGTTCACAAAATTGGAACATAATTTAAATTTCTTTTTTATTTTCTTTTAAAGACGAAATAAAAGCTAAACTAATAAATACAAAACCTATCAAACCTGTTATAATTTCGCTTACTTCATGTACTGCCGATATAAACATAATGGCAGCAAGTGCTCCTATTGCCCAATGAGCGCCATGTTCTAAATATTTATATTGTTTTAGAGTCTTTTTTTCAACTAACATAATTGTCAAAGACCTCACAAACATCGCTCCTATTGAAAGACCTATTGTAATAATTACAATATCTTTACTGAGCGCAAAAGCTCCTAAAACCCCATCTAAAGAAAAAGAAGCATCAATTAATTCGAGATATAAAAAATTAATAAAACAAAAATTTTTTAAACTAAAGCCTGTTGAACAAGAATTTTTTTCAACTTTATGATGTTCTAACATATGACTAAATCCATCTATTAGCAAATATGTTATTATTCCTGCAACACCTGCTATTAAAATTTCATATTTATCGTCTGAATGTGCCAGATATTGTGTTAAACATATTAAAAGCAAAGTAATTGTTATTCCAATACTCTTAAAATGTCCTAAAATTGCCATTTTTTCTTCAATTTTTTTAATCCAATGAATTTCTTTTTGATGATTAAAAAAGTATGAAAAAAATAGCATAATTAAAAATGAACCACCAAATGTTATAATTGGAGGATGTGAAACATGAAGATAATATGCGTATTTATCTGCGTTGTTTATTGCCATATTTATAACATTTAAGAAATTAACCTTGGCAAAAATTGAAACTATGCATATTGGAAATAAAAATCTCATACCAAAAACCGCAATTAAAATACCCCAGGTTAGGAATCTATGTTGCCATTTTGGAGACATTTTTTCCAATTTTCCAGCATTAATTACTGCATTATCAAATGAAAGGCTAACTTCCAATATACTTAATACAAATACAATAAATAATGAGGCTATTCCGCTTCCTGAGTGTACATGTTCTGCCCAAAAATATGCAAGAATAAAACCTAATATTGTAAAAATATATGACCCTGTAAAATATTTTAACATTTTTTCTCCTAAAACAGGTAATATTTTAACAGGTATATATATTTTTTTATTCATCCTTTTAAATTAAAAACGGGGTAAATTACCCCGTTTTTAATTTTATTTAACTGTTAATTTTTTCTTGTTGGCATTTTCTTGAGCCTTTTTAATGGCTTCAATTTTTAAAATACCATGCTCAAGTTTTGCTTCTGTTTTTTCAATATCAATTTCTTCAGGAAAATATATTGTTCTTGAAAATTCACCATAACGAAATTCTGTTTTGGTCTGATATTTATCTTTTTCTTCTTTTTCTTCAGATTTTTTTGCATTAATTACAACATAATTTGAATCAATGTCAATATCCAAATCTTCTTTTTTAACACCCGGAAGTTCCGCTTTTAATTCATATTTTTCGCCTTTGTCCGAAATTTCAACAGGCATTGAATATTTACCTTCAACATCTTCCAAATAGTTTGCTTCTGGAAAATAACTGTCAAAGTGTCTGTTTAATAAAGAACTGATTTCATCATTTACAGTTCTAATAAAATTTTCTGGTGCTTTTCTAACTAAGAATCTCATAAGACTGCTCCTTTCAACTTTTATTCACTGTTTATTTCTTACAGTCTTATTATCGCTCTTTTTTTAAAAAAATCTGTTTTTTTAATTAAAAATTAATTATTAAATTCAACATAACTTTCAGAACTTGAATTAGAATTTTCAGAAGTTACTTGACAATGTTGATATTGACTTGTTAAATTTTCTTTTTCTTTTTTGGTTGTAATTGTATAACAATTAGCATCTTTAGAAATTTCATATTTATAGTTCAATTTCTTTTTAGTTTTAATATTTTCTACTTTTTCCGGATATTTTCCATTTTTTATTCGATAATCTTCAACATAATTTATAATAGGTTGAATATCTTTAATTTTAGAATTGGTATTATTAAATGTATTTATATCTGCTTTTGCAAAATTAGAAAATCCTATAAATGCCCCTATTACAATAAGTAATTGCATTAAAAATAAAACACCAAGCACAATAAAAAACCATTTTATAACATTTAAAAATCTTTCTTTCATAATAAAATCCTTCTTTTGATTTATTATTACAACTATTATAAAAAAAATCAATTAATAAGTTGATTATAAACTTTCATAGTAGTCTTTTAAAATTTTTGTATCAATTTCTATATTAGGACTTTCACATACAAGTGCCCCTTTTATATTGAATTTTTTTAAAGCTTTAAGTAAATCTTTGTAATTAAAATCACTTTCTTTAAAAATTAAGTGTTTTTTTTCTCCTTTTGCTCCATATTCTATGCCTGCGACATGGCCATGAAAATTATTCAAAGCAACTTCTCCCAAGTTTTTGCCTAATTTTTCTAATATTAAGCAAAATTCATCATAAGTATTAAATTTTCCTTCTTCTCTTGCATGAATGTGAGCAAAATCAATACAAGGTAAAACATTTTTATAGTGTTTAGAAAGCTCAATAATTTCATCTAAGGTACCCCATTGGCTTTTTTTGCCTGTTGTCTCTGGGCGTATCCAAACTTTTAAATTTTCCTTTTCTGCCATATCAATTATTTGATTGTGACAACTTATCATTTTTTTTGTTACCAAATCAGAACTTTCTCCTAAATAAAAAGCTGCGTGGTATGTTATTGAATACGCTTTAAGGTCATTTGCTGCCCTTATAGTGTCTAGAACTCTTTTTATACTTGCTTCTTTTTTATCTTGTTCTTTAGCATTAAGATTAATGTAGTAGGGTCCATGGTGTGTAATTAAAAAATCTCCACGATTCAATATTGCTTCTCTTGTTTTTTCGCTATATCTTACCCCATGTACAAACTCAACTTCAAGTCCGTCAAGTCCCATGCTATCTAAAACACCAAAAGCATTAGTATAATCGCTCGCTTTTGTAGGTATCCCAGCTGTTAAAAAATGTAATTTTTCCATTTTTATTTTCCTTAAATTAAATACTCACCAATTTTTGGACTAAAAGTATAATAAAAATCTTTAGGTATAAAATATCCCCATGTTCCAACCTGCATAATATCAACAGATAAAATACCTCCTTTTGCTCCAATAGTTAAAGAGCTTTCATCTGCTTTAATAATTTCTCCGTATTTAAAACTATGTTCTTTATTAATAACGGACGCTTTAATTATTTTTATACATACCCCTCTAAAGCTTGTTAAAACGTTATAGAATGGATTGCTTGCTCTTATTAATCTTTCAATTTCATAAACATTTGCTGTTTTCCATCTTATTTTAAAATTACCATCAACTTTTGGTGCTATTTTAAAATCTCCCTTTTTTTGAGGAATTTTTTTTACGTTTCTATTTTTTTGAATATTATTTAAGACTTTAATTAAAGCATCCGAAATCATATAAGTAGTTCTATTAAAAAGAGTTCCCATTGTTTCAAAAGGTAAGAGTTCAAATTCTTCTTGATAGATAATATCTCCCGTATCAAATGTCTCATCCATAAAATGTAAAGTAATACCAGAAGTTTTCTCTCCATTATTTATAATATTAAAATAAGGATTAGGTCCCCTATAATCAGGCAAAAGTGATGGATGACAATTTATATATCCCATTTTAGTTGTATTTAAAAAATCTTTAGATAAAAGATTGTTGTACGAACAAACAACCCCGATATCCGCTTGAAGTTTTTTAATTTTTTCTATGCAGTCTTTGTCGTTTGGACTATTTTTAAATTCTATGAAATTTAACTTTTTATCCGTAACTGTTTTTTTAAAAAAATCATAGGTTTCATGAGTATTTTTAGGCGGAACAACTCCCAGTATATTGAAATTATTGACTAAAAGATTATGCAGACATATAGTTGCCATATCCGGAATGCCCACAAAAATTATTTTTAATTTTTCTGTATTTTTTAATTTTTCCATAAATCTTTATTTAAAATTGCTAAAAATGGTATAATTTCAAGACGACCAATTAACATTAAAAATATTAAAATCCATTTAGTTATTGAATTTAATGATGCAAAACTATCCATTGGCCCAATTTCCCCATACCCTGGGCCAACATTGCCAATTGCCGTTGCAGAAGCACTTATCGCAATAATTGAATTTTTTTCAATTAATATTATTAAAAAAGTACCAAGTGCAAATATCGCAAAATAAAATGCAACAAATGCTATCATTTGCGTTATGATATCATTATTTACAATATTATTTTCAAGTTTAATCGGATAAACTCCTTTAGGGTGTAGTATTTTATTTAATTCCCTTTTTAAATATTTAACTGTAAATACCCACCTTATAATTTTAATTCCTCCCGAGGTAGATGTAGCACATCCGCCTGTGAAAAATGCCAAAAACAAAATAGCTTTAGAAGCAGCGTCCCAATTTATATAATTGTCTATAGCAAAGCCTGTTGTTGTCACTGTTGAAATTATTTCAAAAAATGAATTTAAAAGCGCAGTTTTAAATTCATAATTCGAATTTAAACAAAGACTTATAGCTAAAAAAGTACTTAATATAATAATAAGACCTGTATATACTTTAAATTCTTCGCTTTTAAACAGTGATGCAAAACTTCTGTTTTTAATAGTTCTATATATTAAAATGTAATTTATGCCTGCTAAATACATAAAAAACATTACACAAATGCTTATAGCAGCACTATTATAACCAAGTATACTATTTGATAATAAGGACAAACCTCCTGTTGCAACAGTAGATAAAGAAATAACTGTTGCATTGTATAAATCAAGTCCTAAAAATTTTAAAGCAATTATCTCTAGTACCGTAAAAGTTAAATATAAGCCCCAAAGCCAACTTGCAGTGTATCGTATCCTTGGAGTTGCTTTGTCCTCAGTAGGAGCAGGCGCTTCCGCATAAAACATTTGTCTTCCTGCAACGGAAATCTTAGGGAGAACAGCAATAAAGAGAACTATAATTCCCATACCACCTATCCATTGAGTTAATGATCGATAAAAATAAAAAGTTTTAGAATATAAATCATAATTTTGTATAATACTGCCACCTGTTGTAGTAACTCCAGAAACCGCTTCAAAACAAGCATCAGTAAAACTAAAACCATAAAATAAATATGGTATTGAACAAATTAAACTAAATAAAAGCCAAGCAAAAAGAACAGTAATTAATGATTCTGTTTTTTTAATATTATCTATGTCTTTTTTATTTGCATTGTTTATAGAAAAAATAAATCCAATTAAAATCGAAATTAAAGCTGTAGAAATAAAGGGCAAAATTTCTTTGTTTTCCTGAAGCAATATTGCAACTGCTACAGGTATTAAAAATAATATACCTATATGCTTAAAAGCCATTGAAAGAATATAAAAAATAAGGTTATATCGCATTATTTAAATATTCCTTAATATGTATAACGTCATCCGTTTTTGTAAAAATAAGAAGAATATCCTCACCTTTGATAATTGTTTGTCCTTTTGGAATTATTACTTTTGAACCGCGTCTTATAATTGCAATTACGCAGGGGGTTGGCATTTTAATTTCTGCCAAATTTTTTGGTTTAAAATTTTTATTTAATTGAATTTCAAGAATTTCTCCCTGTCCTCTTTCAACAGTTGCAATTATACCTTCTCGAGATTCAATTATTCTATTCTTAATTTCATTGACACAAGCTTCTCTTTGAGAAATAGCAACATCAACTCCTACTTTTTCAAATAAGTTTGCTGTAATCCCTTGTGAAACTCTTGTTATAACCTTTTTTGCACCAAGTTGTTTGGTTAATAATGAACATAAAAGATTTTTTTCATCATTATTTGTAATTGCTATAATTACATCAGATTTTCCGATTTCTTCTTGTTCTAACAATTCAAGACTTGTTCCGGATTCATTTAAAATAAGTGTTTTCTTTAAATTTTGAGAAAGCATTTCGCATCTTTCATAATTATTTTCAATTAATTTTAGATTCATTGTAGTCTTTTCAAGTGCTTCTGCTAATTCAAATCCAACTGAACCACCACCTATAATTGCAATTTTCTTGACACTTTCTTTTGATTCAAAGAGTTCGCTTGCGGCTATATCAAGTCCAATAGGTGTACCCATTAAAATTGCTTTGTCATTTAATAAAAATTCGCTATTTCCATTTGGTATAAATAATTCATCATTCCTTACAATTCCGACTACAAGAACTTCTGAATTAAAATAACAATCTTTTAATTTTTTATCTAAAAGCTCTGAATCTTCCTTAATTCTATATTCAAATAAACGCGCTTGACCATGGGCAAAATTTTCAACATCAACAGCATTTGGAACAGCTATTATTTTAAAGATTTCTTGTGCCAATAACCCTTGTGGCCATATTATATTATCTATACAATTTGCATAAGATAATTTATATTCATCTTTAAGAAAATTTACAGATTCCATTGATTCTTTTTTGCTTACAAAACAAATTGTCTGAGCATCAGAAACTTGTTTTGCCATAAGACAAGCTATGATATTTGTTTCATCATCATCAGTTAAGGCAATAAAAGCATCACTACTTTCAATATCTGCATCTTTTAAAGTATTTATATTAAGTGCGTCTGCGCATATAAGTCCTATATCTAACCTTGAAAAGCTATCCAATTTTTTTTGGCAAGGGTCAATTATAATAACATCATGATCTTCAAATAAATCTGCCGCTATTGCTGAAGCCATTTCATTTGCGCCGTATATTACAATCTTCATATAATTTTTCCTCATTAAAATAGAAACTTTGGAGGCATAACAGGCATTTTGCCTTTTTTGTTTTTAAATTGATTTTTTAGTCCACCAAGACCTTTCATCATTTTTCTCATTGTTTCAAATTGAGTAATGAAATTATTTAATTCATTAATATCCATTCCGGAGCCTTTTGCAATTCTTTTTTTTCGTGAAGCATTTAAAATATTAGGATTTTTTCTTTCTTCAGGTGTCATAGACTGGATAAATACTTCAATTTTTTTAAAATGTTTTTCCCCTTCATGAGAAATTTTTTCTGTATCTTTTTTTGAAATTCCTAAAGGAAGCATAGATAAAATTCCTCCAAATGACCCTAGAGCTTTAATTTGTTTTTGAATTTTTAAGAAATCTTCAAAACTAAATTCTGCTTTTAGCATTTTATTTTCAAGTTCTTTAGCTTCTTTTATATCAATATTTTTTTGAGCTTTTTCAACAAGAGATACTATATCACCCATGCCAAGAATTCTATTTGCCATCCTATTTGGGTAAAAATCTTCCAAAGGCTCAATTTTTTCACCTGTACCTATAAGTTTTATGGGTTTATTTAGAGAATAAACTATACTTAAAGCGCATCCGCCTTTACTATCGCCATCTAATTTCGTTAAAACAACACCATCCAGCCCAAGTTGTTCATTAAAATTAATAGCAATTTCAACAGCAGCTTGACCTATCATTGAATCTACGACAAGCAATTTTTCGTTAATATTAAAATTATGAGACAATAACAAGAGTTCTGCCATCATATCCGAGTCTATTTCAAGGCGTCCTGCCGTATCAAAAATTAAAACATTATTATTATTTTCTTTTGCATAATTTAGAGATTCTTTTGCAATTTTAATAACATCTTTTTCATTTTCTATAGCAAAAAAATCAATTTTATTTTCATTTGCAAGGGTCTTTAATTGTAATATTGCAGCGGGACGATAAACATCAAGTGCCACCAAAAGAGGTTTTTTTCCTTCTTTTTTTAATTTAAGTGCAAGTTTTGCAGCACTCGTAGTTTTACCTGAACCTTGTAAACCAAGCATCAAGATAATCGAAGGATTGGTATTTAAATTTAATGGGGATTGTTTTTCTCCTAAAAGTTTAGTTAGTTCATCATTTACAATTTTAATTAAAGTTTGAGAAGGATTTGTTGATTTAATAACCTGTTGTCCTTCCGCTTTTTCTTTTATTGAAAAGATAAAAGATTTAACCACATTTAAGGAGACGTCTGCCCCCAACAATGCCCGTCTTATTTCTCTTAGTGCATCTTGCATGTTTTCTTCAGTCAATGTTGCATTTGCACTAGTTTTTCTTATTATTTCTTGTAATCTTTCAGATAAATTATCAAACATAAAATCATTTTACTACAAAAATTTTTTAATTTTAAAATCAGAACGCAAAAATATTTATTTTTGATATTTATAAAAACGAAAGGAATAATCATGACCATATCAAAAATAATACCTTTTAATGTTTTAAAAAATAATTCTAATAAAGTTAAAACAACTAAAACAAGTACTCAACAAACAAATAATCATGAATCTTTAAAATCTGCAGAAATTATACCTATAGAAACCTTAAAGGCAATGAGTATTCCTTTTGACATTGAATATTGTGTTTCACAACTTGCTAAATTTTGCATGCAAGAAAATATTGATTTAGATTATTCTCTAATTAAACAGGCAATCTTAGATTATTATGTAGATGCAAAAAAGATGAAAGATATTCCGAAAATTGGAAAAGATATAGTTAGGTCTTTTGAGCAAGATTTAAATTCTGTTGACTACGGAAGTTTACTTAATATAAGAAATATATATTGTGATGGACTTGCAGATGATAAAATTGCTTTAAAAAAAGATTTTTTATCTGATTACTCTGAAGAATTAGGCGAAAAATCCAATGAAGTCTTAACTCCATTGGTTCATATTTTTTTAGAATGTATAAAAGAACAAAAACCTGAATACGATATTCAAATTATAGAGGAAAAAAATCATAACAATCAAAATGTCTGCAAATATATTGAAATTAAAAAAGGGAATTCTTCTATATCATTGGCAGCAAATGATTTTTTAAATTTTGCTTTAAATAAGAAATTTTCAGGTGATATAATGGTATTTTTTCCCAGTGATGATGGTTGTTATGATTATTCTTACACAACAAAAAGCGGTTTTATAGAAAAATATGATATTAATTCGAATATATGTATTGGAAGTACTCTTGAAAATTTTTATGATACTAAAGGAAACCCTCTTTTTAATATAGATTTTGATATGAATTTTGGTCCCACATTTTATTTGGAAATGATATTAGAAGAAAACAAGCAACAGCAGGGCAAAATTGATAATTCAATATTATATATAAACAAATCTAACGAAAAGACACTTTTACAACTTAAAAAACTTATTGATGAATGTGAGGAAGTAAGAAATCTAATAAACATAGGTTTTCCGATTGAAATGCTTTTAGATTGTGTCAGAGATGGCGCGTTTAATATTAACATTGCAGAAGCAATAGGAACTATAGTAGATTATTCAAAAGAATTAGATATTAATATAAGTAAAGAATATCTCAATAATATAATAAACATTTTGGATAGTGAAGATCATTACATTGAAGATGACATAATTGATTTAGCTTGCTATTTAATTCAAAAAGAATATAGTAATGCTCAAAATAAACACGAATTGATTTATGAAATTTTAACTTTTGCAAAAAATAATTATAACGAAAAAAATATTGGTATTTTATCTAAAATTGCAGGTTTTAAATTAATATCTTTTGATGAAATGAAAAAATTATTCGAAGCTCTAAAATTATTTAATGAAGGCAAAAAAGATGAAGCCCTTGAAAAAATTGATGATTTAGCAGAAGAATATAAAGATAAATTAGGTTCAAAAGAGGATATAAAAAAGGCTTATTTGTACTTTTTCGGACAATACCTTAATAAATAAATTTTATATTGATATAAAGATTGTATAAGGAAAATTAAAAAAAGTTTTTTTATCTTGTATACTTTAATAAGCAAGTAGGGAAATTGAGGAAAAACAATGCAAGCTGTTATTGATTCTAATTTAAGTGTTAAACAAGATAATATTTCTGAAAAACTTGATTTTTTACTTTCTGATGTTGATTCAACAACAAAAAATGATGTTGAAAATTCTATAGTTGCAATGGGTGCTCGCGCTGTTAATGCTCTTGTTGAAAAATTAATAACTTTAACAGGTATCCAAAGAGGCATTGTTGCAATGAGTTTAATTAGAATTGGAGAAAGTGCCATTGTTCCTCTTAAAGCACTTGCAACTGAAAATAGTGAATATCAATGGATGGCAGATTATTTATTATCTGAAATATAATAAATTAGCTTTTTAGATAACCTTTTATGGTAATGAATACAAACTTAATAGAACGCATAATTTTAAAATAAAATTGTGCGTTTTATTTTGCTTATTTTTGTAAACAAAATATAACTTACAAAACTTGTTAAAGCATAGTCTGTTTGTAAAACAAGAACATAAAAGGAGGAAAGATGACTATCAAAAGAAAATTATTAAAAGGCGCTACAATTAGTTTGTGCGCATTAGCTTTAACAGTCCCTATGACATTTGCTGCATGTCCTGTTGCAGAAGATTGTGGTTGCAATAATAATTCCGAAATTGTGACCCCCGATAATGCAACTTGTTCAAAATGTAAAAAAGCAGATTGTGACTGTAAAAAGAAAAAAAGCAAATGTGACCCTTGCGAAACAAAAAAATCTGATTGCGGATGCGAAGAACAAAAATCCGATTGCGGATGTCCTACAGGCGGAGCTGCACCATGTGTTGAATGTAAACCAATGAATCAACAAACTTATGCTTATCCTAATGCAATATATTCAAATTCCAATCAAGCACAAGTCGGAGAAAGTAACAACAACGCTCAAATTAATGATTCATTGTTAAAACCTTGCTACAAAGGCGTTCCCGTTGATTGTGGATGTCCTACGGGTGGAGCTGCACCTGTTATTGATGCAGATGCAATGCCAAAATATGATTGCGATGCTGCTCCAAATGTACATTCTACAACAACAATGGATATTATTAAAAAAACAACAGAACCTTGTGCATGTTTAGGTTTTACTGGTGCTGCTGCTGATATTACAGCTCAACAATATCCGGATGTATTTGACAGTTATTGGGCAAGCTCGGATATTAACCGCTTAACTGAAGCTTGTGTTCTTGAAGGTTATCCGGATGGTTTATTCAAACCTAACAGAAAAGTATCAAGAGCCGAAATGGCAACTATGGTTGTTAAAGGATACAACCTTGATATGACATCAGGTTGTGATAATTTAACTTTTAAAGATGTTCCTCAAAACCACTGGGCACACAGTTATATTTCTAAAGGTGTATCTGAAAACATGATAGCAGGTAAGGGCAATAATATGTTTAAACCCAACGAAAATATTTCAAGAACAGAAGCTCTCACCATCATGTCTAAAGGTTTAAATTGTCCTATGGATGAAACAAAAGCAAACGAAATATTGTCAAAATATAAAGATGGTTCTCAAGTACCTTGCTGGGCAAGAGAATGTGTCGCAAAAGCTATTGACAATGGTGCTTTAAAAAACGAAAGAAATCAAGATTACATTCGTCCTAATGATAAAACAACTCGTGCAGAAGCAAGCGCTATGTTACAAAATATAAGGGTTGCAGGCGGATATGATAAATCAACAAAAACTGCATCTCAAGACCTTGGCGGTAAAACATTTATGGAAAGAGAAACAAGGGTGACAATTCCTACACTTGAATTATCCATGAATGATATAATAAATGCTAAACATGCCAACGTTGGAGAACAGTTTAGTGCTACTACATTAAATGAAATTACAATTAACGGTCAAACCTTCCCTTGCGGGTCGACTGTAAGAGGTAAAGTAACCGAAGTAACTCGTCCTTCTAAAAACGAACAAGGTTCGCTAAAACTTTCATTTAATGAAATTATAAATTGTGATGGTTGCAAAGCTCAGCTTCCACAACAAATCTTGACTGCCCGTGTTGAAAGACAAAAAGAAATCAACGGTCTTTTAAGACTTGTTCAAATGCCATTTACCTGGACTGGTTCCTTAATAGGTACTGCAGGAAGAACAATAGGCGGGGCTGCTATAGGTATTTCAAATGCTGCAGAGGCATTGCTTGACCAAACAGGTGTCGGCACATCCGAACTTCTTTCAGGCAAATTTAAAGCTGCAGGAAGAAGCTACCAAGATGGTTTAAAAACCGCTTTCAAAGCTCCTGTTGACTTAACAAGAACAGCATTATCAGGTACAATGGGATTATTCCAAACAACAGGTGATGAAATTGCCTATTTGGTTGATCCAACAGGAAATCCTATTTCGAAAGTTAATCCAAAAGAAAAAGTTACAATCGCTTTTGGTCAATAAAATCGCATTTTGATTTTGAGGCTGCAAACTCTTAGTTTGCAGCTTTTTTAATTTAATTTATGCTACATTTAATTTATTTAAAAATGTTTTATCCAAAAGTTTTCTTCTTTTTAGCATTTTATATATGCTTTTTTCATTATGCTCGATATTTTTCAGAAGATTAATAATATAAAGCAATTTTTCTTTGTCCAGATAATACTCTTCATTATTAAAACATATATTAACTATTTCCATAATTTTAATATAACACATTAATTTTTTAAATACGCTATATAACATATAATAAATATAATAACTTTTCATTATAATAATACTATATTAATAGAATATTATATTTAAAAAGTTCGCTAAAAATTTTTATAAAAAATTTATTATTTGAATAAAAATAATAAAATTAAAAAAATGACAAAGAGTAATTTTTGCTATATTATAATGTTTATAAAATAATTAACCGGAGGGAAGATAATGGGATATGAAATTTTATATAAAAAAGAATTATGCAAAAATCAATATGAAATAAGGGTCAGAGCACCTTTTATTACAAAAAATGCAAAAGCTGGGCAATTTATAATACTGAGAACAGACAAAAATTCTGAGCGTATTCCTTTAACAATAGCTGACTATGATAGAGAAAACAGCATTTTAACAATTGTATATATGGCAGTTGGTTATACGACAAAAAAACTCGCTTCACTCGAAGTTGGCGACTGTATAGAAGATATTGTAGGCCCCTTAGGCGTCCCTACTCATATTGAAAAATATGGTACAGTAATTTGCGTTGCAGGCGGCTACGGTGCAGCACCATGTTATTTAATTGCAAAAGCATTCAAGGAAGCAGGAAATAAAGTTCACATGGTTATGGGCGCAAGAACAAAAGATTTGATTTTTTGGGAAGATAAAATGAAAAATGCAGTAAGCGAACTACATATAACAACAGATGACGGAAGTTACGGAATTAAAGGATTTACAACAAATGTCGCACAAGAAATCATAAATAATGAAAAAGTTGATTATGTTATTGCAGTTGGTCCAATGCCGATGATGAGAGCTGTTGCGGAATTAACTCGTCCTTACAAAATTAAAACAGAAGCATCTATGAATCCGATTATGGTAGATGGCACTGGTATGTGCGGGGCATGCCGAGTAACGGTTGGTGGAAAAATTAAATTTGCATGCGTAGATGGTCCTGATTTTGACGCCCATTTGATTGACTTCGATGAAGTTATAAATCGTTCAAAAATTTATAAAGATGAAGAAAAGAAATGTGATGAAACTAAATGTAATTTAATTAAAAAGGGTATAGAGTTAGAAAAAACGAGGATTTAACATGGTTGAAATGAATACACCTAAAAAGAAAATACCTTTTTGTCCTTTATTGTCAGCAGGCAATAATGACTATAGGATTTGTTTACAAGAAAATTGTGCTTGGTATATTTCAAGTACTAAGACTTGTGTTGCTTATGTTATAGGACATAATAATGTTTTAGATATTAAATCAAAACAGGTAAAGTAAAAAATGCAAAATAATAATCCTATGACTATAACTGAAAAGATTTTTGCACTCCATTCGGGTAAAGATTACGTTAAATCCGGTGATTTGATTGAAGCTAAAATTGATGTTGTTCTTGCTAACGATATAACAGGACCAATTGCAATTAATGTTTTTAATAATATAGGTGCAAAAGAAGTTTTTGATAAGTCAAGGGTTATTTTGGTGCCTGATCATTTTGTACCAAATAAAGATATAAAATCAGCTCAACAAGCAAAGATATTAAGAGATTTTATAAAATCAAAAAATCTTTTATATAAATTTGATGTTGGAACAATGGGTATAGAACATGCCCTATTGCCCGAAAAAGGAATTGTAACTGCAGGTGATTTAATTATAGGGGCAGATTCACATACTTGTACTTATGGTGCATTAGGGGCATTTTCAACAGGAGTTGGTTCAACTGATTTGGGATGTGCTATAGCATCTGGTTCAACATGGTTTAAAGTTCCATCATCTGTTAAAGTTATTTTTAATGGCAAACTTAAAAAGTATGTAACTGCAAAAGATTTAATTTTATATTTAATTGGCAATATTGGAGTTGACGGCGCTTTATATAAAACTTTAGAATTTAGCGGAAGTACAATATCGTCATTAGATATGGACGGACGATTTACAGTTTGCAATATGGCTATTGAAGCAGGAGCAAAAAATGGCATAATAGAACCGGATGAAATTACTAAAGAATATTTAAAAAATCGTTCAGTCAGAGAACCTTTATATTTGAAAAGCGATAAAGATGCTGAATACGAAAAAATTATAGAATATGATGTATCCAAAATCCGTCCTATCGTTGCATATCCGCATCTGCCCGAAAATACACATACAATAGATGAAGCAATAAAAGATAACATTAAAGTTAATCAAGTTATTATAGGCAGTTGCACAAATGGACGTTTAGAAGATATAAAAATGGCTGCGGAAATTTTAAAAGATAAAAAAGTTCATCCCGATGTACGTTTAATTATTTTTCCGGCAACTCAAGAAATTATATTGAAATCAATAGAGCTTGGATATTATCAAACATTAATAGAAGCAGGAGCTGCAATTTCTACTCCAACATGCGGTCCTTGTTTGGGTGGACATTGTGGAGTCTTGGCTAAAGATGAAGTTTGTATATCTACAACAAACAGAAATTTTGTAGGGCGCATGGGTCATGTGGATTCAAAAGTATATTTATCAAGCCCCTATATAGCGGCAGCAAGTGCTGTTTTGGGAAGAATTGGAAGTCCTGAGGAGTTATAGATTGAAAAAGATTATTATATCGGTAATTATATCTTTATTTATAAGTTTACCTAATTTTGCAAATGAAATCCAAAAATATATCAAACAATCAGGTTTTGGTATTTCATCAACTGTCGGTATTTATCTAATTGAAAAGAACAGTGACAAAATTTTATACAAAAGAAATGAAACAAAGCTTTTAAATCCTGCAAGTACCATGAAAGTTTTAACTTTTGGTGCTGATTATCTTGAACTTGGTAAAGATTATAAATTTGAGACAGCTATTTATAAAGATGCAAAAAATCATTTATATATAAAATTAGGAGCTGATCCTTTATTTAGTCAAAGTGATTTAAATTATCTTTTTAGTGAACTTAAATCAAAAATTGATACAAATAAAATTCAAGGCATATATATAGATGATACTATTATTGATAAGGTACCTTATCCTGACGGTTGGATGTCAGATGATATGTGGCCAAATTCAAGACCTCATAGCCCTTATATAATTGATAAAAATTATGTCGATATCGCTGTAAACCGTTCAAGTCTTGCAACAAAGGTTGATATAATTCAAAATGATGATTATAAGTTACCTATAATTAATGAACTGGAGCTTGCTCCTGCAGATTCAAATGTACAAGAAATTAAAATTAAAAAATTACATGGTGAAGATTCTGCTGTAATTAATTTTCAAGGTAAAATTTCAAAAGATGAAATAATAAAATTGCCTGTACCTGATCCGGAGCTTAATTTTAATATAAAACTTTTAAAATCTATTTCAAAAAACGGAATAATATATGATAAAAAAATAAAAAGAAAAAAACTGCCAAAAGACGCACAGAAAGTTGTCTGCATATCACATTCAATCGAGGATGTTTCAAAAGAGGTATTGATCCAATCTGATAATTTTACTTCAGAAACAGTATTTAAAGTTGCCGCTGCAAAATATATAAATTATAAACATCCTGCTACATTAGATGATGCGATTAATATGTTTAAAGAAAAGTTTGAAAAATTTTACACTGATGGTATTACAATAAAAGATGGTAGTGGTGTGTCAAGATACAATCTGGTTAACGCGGATTTTTGCGCTAAAGTATTAAAAGAATTATGCAAGGATGAAAATTTCAAAAATCTTATGGCAACCCCTAAAAAAGGAACCTTAAAAAACAGACTTTTATTCCTTGAAAATAATTTAAGAGCAAAAACTGGTACACTTTCTCAAATTTCTTGTATTACAGGTACAATGAAAACAAAGAAAAAAAGGGATGTTATTTTTTCAATTATGATACAAAATTCTCCTAAAAGAATGGCTATAATAAAGAATTTTGAAAATGGGTTAATCGGAATAATTTATAAGAATTATTAATTTAGTTCAGACATTTTAAGTGTAGTAATTTTAATAATTTCAAGTATTTCTTTTGACATTTTTTCTTTGTTGATACTTATTGCCGTTTTAAAACCCAAAATGCTAACTGACTTGTAATTTCTCATAAATTCGTTTTTAAAATCGATTATCATTTGAAAAATCTTGGAATCAAGGTACTGTTTTTCTTCACATAAAAAAACAAACAATTCACAAAGCTTCAAATAAGAATTAACTATATTCCTTTTATTAAATTCTTTCTGAAAACTGTTTAAATATTTAAACAGTTTTTCATACTTTATAAATAACTTTTTCTTTTTTTCAGGAAAGAAAGTCTTAAAATAATTATATGTAGTTTCATACCCGACATCAAATAACTCTTTCTTCTTTTCTTTTGGAATTAAAAAATCAACGACAGATACGTCTTTTGTGTTAATTTTTATATAATCAAATTTATCTTTTTCTCTATATAAATCAACTATATAATCGGTTGCAAAACCACAAATGGCATTGTATACACGATTAATATATTCAAGAGAATTCGTTATTTTTTTTGGTGTTTCATTATCTTCTAATCTGAACTCTAAAATTCTTTCATCTAAACTTTTAATTGAATTTGTAACTCTCCAAAGTGGCATTGATTTTAACAAATCGCCATCAACAATTAAATTACCTTCATATTCAAAAGGAACAAAAAGCCCAGGCATAGATACACTTGCTCTTATTGCTGAAGCTATTTCAAAATCGGGAGTTTTTTCTTTTGAAAATTCAAAAAATTTTAAATTTGTTAAATCAACAGAATAAATAATCAATTTTGATTGAATATCACTAAATTTTACTGGGGGCATTTTACCTTTTTGATAATTTTCTCTATAAAATTTTTTTTCAATTTTTTCTCTCATCCACTCAAGAAAAATCTTTCCTTTAGAAAGTGCCAATTCTTTTTTAAAATCAATGTTTATATCTATAAACATTTCAAATCCGGTGTTTGATAAAATATCATAAATTTCATCATAAGAATAATTAATTGCAAGCAAACTTGCAAAGACAGCTCCAATAGAACTTCCGGCACACCCTGTTAAAGAAATATTATTTTCGATTAGTGCTTTATATGCCCCGCAATATGCTATTCCTCTAATGCCACCTCCGCCAAAAACTGCAAAATAATTATTTTTTGTCATTATTTTGCTCCATAAATTCAGGTTTTATTCCATCATGCATATAGTCATTTTTATCAAGCGAATCTAACCTTTTGTTTTCATTTTCGTATTGGTCTGTAAGATCAATAACATTTTGCAATAGCTCTTTATCGTTTCCAATTAGTCCTTCAATAGCTTTTGAGGGTTGTTTTTGAATTTTAGCTTTTTTTTGATCAATTTGAACTTCTTTAATTATTTCTTGCATATCTTTTTTGGATAAATTTTTATTTTTATTTCTTAAAATAATTATTTCAACACGTCTATTTTTAGCTTTATTTTGCGCAGTTGTATTAGCAACCACGGGAACTGTATCTGCAAGTCCTGTTGCTATAAATAACTTTGGATTAAAACCTTGCGAATTAATTAAATATCTTACAACTCTTGATGCTCTGGCACTTGATAATTCCCAATTTGAAGGATATTTAGGATTTGAAATAGGGTCTGAATCAGTATGTCCTTCAACTTGTATATAATGAATCGAAAATTTTTCTTTAATGATTTTTGCAACAGCATTTAAAATATCGTATGATTTTTTGGATAAATCAGCCCCACCGGCTGCAAATTGTATTGCATGACTATTTAAACGTATAACAAGCCCTCTGTCGTCAATTTCTGCACTTAGACCGTCTTCTTTTAATTTTTCAATTTCATCTTTAATATCTTCATAAGAACTTTGTTCATATTTAGTGCTCATATATTCAAGCATTAAAGGATTCATTGCGCCTTGATTGCCATCTAAAATAGAATCTTGACCTTCCATGATATTTGTATTATCACTAAAAATACTTTGACTGAAAGCTTTTTTTAATGCTTCTTCTATATTTTTAAATGAATTAACATCTGATTGAGCAAGGGCGTACAATACCACAAACGTTGCAAAAAGCAGCGTCATAAAGTCGGCATAAGAAACCAGCCAACGTTCTAAATTTTCATGATCTTCTGCCGGTTTTTTTCTTGCCATTAAGCATTATTTCCTTTTTTAGGTTTACCTTCAACTATGTAACATTCAAGTTTTCTTTCAATTAAAGCAGGGGATTCGCCTGCCTGAATTGATAAAATTCCTTCAATCATAAGTTCCATTGATGTAAAAATTCTTGCATATTTTCTTTTTGTTCTTGTTGAGTAAGGTATTGTAATAAGATTAGCCACAACAAGACCATATATTGTTGCAACAAAAGCAACCGCAATACCTGCTCCTAATTTAGATGGATCAGAAAGATTTTGCATAACTTGAATTAACCCCAATACAGCACCAATGATACCTAATGTCGGAGAATAACCACCTGCAGATTCCAAAACCTTAGCTCCTGCTGCAATTTTTTCTTGTAATTGAGATAATTGAGTTTCCATCATATCTTTAACCAAAGTAGGATCAGCTCCATCTGCAACAGCTTCAAGCCCTAATTTTAAAAGTGGATGGGATGCGTTTTTTGCTTCTTTTTCAAGAACAATTACTCCTTCTTTGCGTGCTTTTTGAGCATAACCAATAATCTCTTGAATCAGAATTTCCAATTTTGGAGCTTTTCCAAAATACACAACCCCTATACATTCTCCTGCGATTTTAAAATCTTCAAGAGGAAAACTCAAAAAAACTGCACCAGCTGTACCACCAACTACAATAAAAGCTGCTGTAATTTGAAGTAATTGACCAATATTACCGCCTTCAAGTGCTTGTCCGGCCAGTATAAAACCTATACCTAAAAATGTACCAATTAACGCTGCTATATCCATAAGTTATAAAACTCCTAATTTATTGCTTTATTATCATAAAAAACAAGGCATTTGTTATCATATAATTAAACGAAAAATAACTATCATTTAAAGCTTTTTTGTTTTATAATTTAAAAAAATATGGAGTTGATTATGGGACAAACTTTAGCTCAAAAAATTTTATCAAATCATGTCGGATATGATGTTAAATTTAAAGAACTTGTTGTAGCAAGTGTTGATGTTTGTGCAACTCAAGATGGTACAGGCCCATTAGCTATAAAGGAATTTAAAAAATTAAATAAAAAATTATTCAATCCTAAAAGAACTATCCTTTTTATTGACCATGCCGCACCTTCTCCAAGAAAAGAATTATCAAATGCTCACAATATAATACGTGATTTTGCAAATGAATATGGAGCGGTATTGTCTGATATCGGATGTGGAGTTTGTCATCAAAGATTAGTTGAAAACTTTGTTAATCCTGGAGAAATTCTTGTTGGAGCCGACTCCCATACTTGTACATCAGGCGCTCTAGGGGCGTTTGCAACAGGTATGGGATCAACAGATATTGCCGTTTCGATGGCATATGGAAAGACTTGGTTTAAAGTACCTGAATCATTTAAAATTGAAGTAAATGGCGAATTTAAAAAAAATGTTTGTGCTAAGGATTTAATGCTGTACTTAATTGGTTTAATAGGGGCAGATGGAGCAACATATAAAGCATTAGAATTTTGCGGTGAGACAATTAAAAATATGGAAATGTCTGAACGTTTTACGCTAGCAAACATGGCTGTTGAGGCAGGCGCCAAGGCAGGGCTTTTTGAAACGGATGAAAAAACAAAAGAATATTTAATTTCAAGAGGTAGAGGCGACAAATATAAAGAAATTAAGATGGATGATGATGCCATTTATGAAAAAATAATTAAAATTGATGCTTCAATAATTAACCCTATGGTCGCATGCCCGCACACCGTTGATAATGTTAAAGAAGTTTCAAAACTTGATAAAATTAAAATAAATCAAGTATTTATCGGAACTTGTACCAATGGAAGAATTGAGGATTTAAGAATTGCGGCTAATGTTTTAAAAAATAAACATGTAGCATCCGATGTTAGACTCATCATTGCTCCTGCAAGCAAGGAAATATATATTCAAGCGGCAAAAGAAGGCTTATTAGAGATATTTTTGGAAGCCGGAGCCAATTTAATCCCTGCAGGTTGTGGACCATGTGTTGGAGTTCATGGCGGAATACTGGGAGACGGTGAAATTTGTCTTGCAACTCAAAATAGAAATTTTCAAGGACGTATGGGTAATACAAACGGATTTATATATCTTTCAAGTCCCTATACGGCAGCAAAATCCGCAATAGCAGGATATATTTGTTAATAACATAATAATCAAGAGAAAAAGGTTTATGAAATATATTTTTTTTGATTTATTTAATAAAAAAAAAGTTCCTGCTATAAAAGAAAATACTTTTTTAGTTTGGGAGCCATGTTCAAAAAGCCATGCCGAAGTTGTCCCCGGCTTTTGTAAATATTTATTGGATTTAGGATATCACGTTAGTGTTTTGATTACTCCCGATAGATATAAAGAAGGGCTATTTTCAAGATTTAATAATAACGAAAATATTTCATTTAATAAATTAAGCCAAAAACAAATAAGAAAATATTTTAAAAATACTGATTTATCTGATGTAAAAGGGCTTTTGGTTACAACGGTCGGAAAACTTTATGATGAAGTAAATTATGATGAAATTTACAATACTTTTAGTCAAAATGCCAATAAATCAAAAATATTTTTTGTTGAACATGAAGCAAAATTTGCCGTTGATAAAGGAATATGGAAGGATGATTTAATTACTTTAAGAAAATTAAACTATAAAGGCGCAAAATCAATTGTAATTAATCCCCATTATTTTGGTGAAATCAAAATAACTCCCAAAAATCAAGATATAACAAATTTTGTTACAGTTGGAGCAATAAGAGATAAAAGAAAAAATAACGAACAAATAATTAATGCTATCGAAGAATTATACAAAAAAGGCTATAAAAATTTTAAAGTAACAGTCATCGGAAAAGGTACTCTTAAAGCGTTTAACAAAGAATTAAGACCATATATAGATATAAAAGGCAGATTACCTTTTGATAAAATGTATGATGAAATTGAAAAAGCTGATTTTATGTTAACATCATACAACGCTGATAATCCTGCTCATCAAAGATATAATACAACAGGAACAAGCGGTAATTTTCAACTTATATATGGTTTTTTGAAACCTTGCATCATTTTAAAAGATTTTGCCTCAATAAACGGGTTTAGTGAAGATAATTCAATTATATATAATAAAGATGATGAATACCCTCTTTCAATGGAAAAAGGCATAAATATGACACAGGATGAATATTTAAAATTGCAAGAAAATTTAAAGATATATGCTAAAGATTTTTATAATCGTTCGCTGGAAAGTTTAAGAGGATTAATTAATGGCTAATATTCCCGTTGTTTTTTGTTTCGATTCAAGAATAATTCTAGGCGCGTCTATTGCAATTAAAAGTTTAATTGATTGCGCTAAAGAAACTACAACATACGATATTAGAATTTTTCATTCGGATATTAGCTTAAAAGATCAAATAAATATTTCAAAATTATTGGAAAATACAAAACACAACATCGCTTTTCATTATATTAATCCTGATTTATTCAAAAATGCACCAAAAAATAAAGGGTCTTGGACTGAAATTGTATATTATAGACTATTAATTCCTGAAATTTTAAAGGAATACGATAAAGTTATATATTCTGATGTTGATGTTTTGTTTAAAGATGATTTAAAAGAACTCTATTTAACTGATGTCAGTGATTATGAAATGGCTATGGTGAGAGCCGAAAAAAATACCCCAAATGCTATTGAACATAAATATTTCAATGAGAATAAAAAAGATTATATTTACTGGTCAGGTCTGATTTTGTTTAATTGTAAACGTTTTCTTGAAGAAAAAATGTTAAACAAATTAATGAAAAATATAGGAATTTATAAAAATAAATTAAAAGCTTATGATTTAGATTTAGTAAATATAACTTGCCAGAATGTTTTGTCTTTAGATTTAAAATATTGCGTTCTGCAGGGAATATATTACAACAATTTTACTACAATAAAAGAATATGAATATTTAAAGCTCATTTACAAAGATGATGAAATTAAAAAAGCAAAGAATAAACCTGCAATAATTCATTATGCGGGATACCCAGGAAAGCCTTGGAGAATGAAAAAACCATATTCCGACTATCAAAAATATATAAACGAACTTCCAAAGGAATTAAAAATATATACTTTTAGAGATTTAAGAAAAAAAATGTTTAATAGGATTTAATATGTTGCTTGATACTTTTTTAAAAATAGATAAAAATTTAGTTTTATTCTTTGATTTATTTTCAAAAAATAATAATGGAGATAGTATCAGACCAATTGCGGAACTTCTTAGAAAAAAACATCCTGAAATGAAGTTTGTTTTTTGTACTTCTAAAAAAAATCTAAATTCAAAAATAGATTTAGCTGATGAAATTGTTATAGAAAAAACGCTTAAATATTATTACACATGTTTAAGAGCTAAATATATTATTTCGCCAATGGGCTTTCCTAAAATCAAAAAAAGAAAGGGGCAAGTTTTTGTGCAAACTTGGCATGGGAGTCCTTTGAAAAAACTATACTTATCAAAAGATAAAGAAAATCAAAGCTATAAAAAATACGCTAAACCTTTTGAGCAAACCGATATTTTTTGCTCACAAGCAAACATTCATAACAAAAATCTAAAAGAAGCACTAAATTTAAAAGATGAACAAATTTTTAACACAGGTCTTCCAAGAAACGATATTTTGTTCAATTATTCTGAAGAATTTAAAACAGAATTGAAAAAGAAATTAAATCTTCCTTTGGATAAAAAAACCATTTTTTACTGTCCCACTTGGAGAAGAGCGGATAGAAAGGCAATGTTGCCTTTTGATTTAAGTTTAATTAAAAAAAATTTCGAAAATGAATATGTTATTTTAATTCGTTCACATGTTGGCAAACATAAATGGGTAGATGAAAACGATAATCCTGTTGAGCTTTTTGATAACAAATTCTCCTTTGATGGCGGACAATACCCCGAAGCCACACATCTTTATTTGATTTCGGATATTTTGATTACTGATTATTCTTCGGCTATTTTTGATTTTGCGATTACACAAAAACCAATGATATTGTATGCTTATGATAGAAAAGAATATGAAAAAGAATTCGGTCTATATTTTAATTATGAAAAATTAGCTCCTTGTGATATATGTAAAAATTCAATATCTTTAGTTGAAAGTATAAAAGATATTGAAAATTTTTACAAAAAATACGGTGAAAAATACAAACAATTTAAAAATTTATATTTAGAAGCAGAAAAAGGTAATGCTTCAGAAAAAGTTATCGATATTATGTTCAACATTAAAGGATGAAATATATGAAAAGAGTTATAACATACGGAACGTTTGATGTATTGCATTATGGACATATTAATCTTTTAAAAAGAGCTAGGGCGTTAGGTGATTATTTGATTGTAGTGTTATCAAGCGATGAATTTAATAAAATTAAAAATAAAAAATCATACTATACTTATGAACAAAGGAAAATGATATTAGAAGCATGCAGGTATGTCGATTTGGTAGTTCCCGAGTATAATTGGGAACAAAAAATTGATGATGTAAAAAAATATCAAGCTGACATTTTTGTTATGGGTGATGATTGGAAAGGAAAGTTTGATTTTTTAAAAGATTATTGCGAAGTTATTTATCTTCCTAGAACTCCCGATGTATCATCAACACAAACAAAAAAACATCTGGGAAACAAAGGTGATAAAAATGTTTAAAAGAATTAAAAAAGTTGTATGCGGTCTTTATAAAGATGTTTATAAGTACGTATATTTCCCTCCTTTTGGCTTAAAACCGTTAGTTAATTCGGAAAAAGATTGGTTTATATCTTCAAGAACGGTACCGCATGCATTTGGTTTATTTAAAAATAACAAATATACAAATTCCAAAGAAGCGTTGGAGTTTTTATTGGAAAATAATGTTAATATTTCAGAAGTTGATATTTGTCTTACTAAAGATAATATTCCCGTTCTAGCACACGAAATTAAATCCGATATAACTTACGAAGATTTTATGTCTTCAACGCTTGAATGTGGATTAACACCGTTATCTTTATTTCAATTAGTTGAATATATGAGAAAAAATAAAAATTTGTTCTTTCTTCTTGATATAAAAGAAAAATATAAAGAAATTATTACTTGGATTAAAAATAATGCAAATGATGTTATAGACAGATTTATAATACAAATACCTTCACCTAAAATATATAAAAATGTAATAAAAATACATAAGTTTAAATATTTTCATTATAATTTTTCTGTTGACGGTAATGTAAATATGAATTTGGCTTTTGTTGTAAAAAACAATATTCAAACTTGCTCCGTTGCCACAAAAATGGTTAAAAACGTAAATACGTTAAAATATTTAAACAAATATAATATAAAAACATTTGCGTATACGGTAAATGATGCTAAAACAAGAACAGAATTGTTCAAAAAGGGCGTTTGGGGTATAATCACTGATAATTTAACATTGGAGTAAGTTAGACATGAACAAAGTTTTAGTTGTTGCAGGACACTCAAGAGATCCTTGGAAATGGGGAATAATTGGTGAAGCCGTAAGAAAACTTCTTGATAATCCAAATAATGAAGTGTATTATCTTGACTGCCATGGAAAATGCCATGGATATTGCGGATTAAACCTAGGCAAACATATAGGTTATTGTAATAAATGTTACCCAATGTGTTTAAAAATAATAAATAGGGCAGGCATTAAAAAAGAGAATATATTTGAAATAAAAAAATATAATTATCCTAAATTCCCTAAATTTAATTCTATAAAAGAAGCTCTTGAATATAATTATGAAGGATACAATTTAGGACTCGGCCCCGTTAGCTGTATAATGACGTTAACAAGAGATTATAATTTTGATATTAAAAAATGGAATAAAGATATTAAAAAATTTTTTGAAACAGAATATTTGGTCATTGAAAATATTAAAGAACTTCATAAAACATACAATTTTAACGAACTTTGTTTATTTAATGGCAGAATGCCCTTTGTGTACAGTGCTTTAGCATTTGCAAAAAAACATAATATTCTATATACGACATATACATCAGCAGCAAATGTTACAAAAATTCGTGCATTAAAAAATACCGTTCCTCATGATTTTAACAATTGGAAAAAAGAAGTAAGCGAATATTGGCAAAAAGATGATGAAAATAAAATCGAATTAGCAGACAAATGGTTTAAAGATAGACGTGCAGGAAAATTCCAAGCATTAGAATCTTATACAAAAGACCAAATAAAGGATTCTTTACCTAAAAATTGGGATGAAACAAAGGAAAATATTGTTTTCTTTAATTCATCCATTGATGAAGTTTATGCTTTTGATAGCTGGAAACATCCTTTTAAAGAAAATGAGAATAAAATATTAAAAGAAATGTTTGAACATTACAAAAATGATGAAACAAAACACTTCTATTTAAGAATTCATCCTAATTTAACTCGTGCTAAAAAGAAAAAAACTACTCAAATTAGAGAAATAAACGAATTTAAAAAATTATATAAAAATTTAACCGTAATTGAACCAGATGAAAAGGTTGATACTTATGCTTTAATTGAGTCTGCATCTAAAGTTATAACTTCATTTTCTACAATAGGTTGCGAAGCAACATATTGGGGTAGAGTATCAATTTTAGCAGGAAAAGCTCCTTATGAAGATTTTAATTGCGTATATAAAGCACATTCAATGGAAGAATTATATAAATTAATAGATAATAAAAATTTAACACCAAAACCAAAAGAAGAAGCATACCCTTACGGATATTACAATGAAATAATGGGGATGGATTTTAAATATTACCATGCAAAATCTCATAACGAAGGAGAATTTTTGGGATTAGAGTTAAGAAGGTAAGAAATATGAAATTTTTTGAAAAAATAAAAAATAATCAAACAAGAACAATAAAAATTCTTGGTTTTTCTTATACTTATGATAGAAACAAGTTTAAACGAAATAAAATAAGTGTTTTTGCAAAAATTAAAAATACAAAATTATTAGGCGGAAACAAAATAGATAAAAATACTAAAATATTTGCCAAGGTTAAAGATGGATGCATTATAGGCAGAGGAACAGATATTGGTGAAAATAATGAAATAATTGCAAGTTACCCTGAAAATAAAATTATTATTGGTGACAATTGTTGTATTGGCCACGATAACATAATTGTTGGGGGAGGAAATATAACAATTGGAAATGGCGCTCTTCTTGCAAGTTATATAAAAATCCTTGCTTCTAATCATAATTATTCTGATATTTCTCAACCTGTTAAATTTCAGGGAAATACTTCAAAAGATATTATAATTGGTGATAACGGCTGGATTGGAGATAATGTAATTATTCTTGCGGGAGTAAAAATAGGTAATCATTGCATTATAGGCGGAGGAAGTGTTGTAACAAAAGATATTCCCAGCTATTCCGTTGCTGTCGGCAATCCTGCAAGGATTGTTAAAAGATATAATTTTGAAACAAAAAAATGGGAAAGATGTTAAAAAAATAATTAAAATTATACATTTAGATAATAGTAAAGTAGTTATATGAGATAATTGTTGTATAGGTAAAGTTGGTGATATAATGAAACGAAAAGATATGGAAATAAACAGTGATACCAAATTATAAAGTAATATTGAGTTTTTGCTAACACATTTTGATAATAAAATTGGGAAGTTGAAAAGATGTTAAAAAATAAAAAAGTTTTAATTACAGGTGCCGATGGTTTTATAGGTTCTCACTTAACTGAAAGATTAGCTAAAGAAGGAGCTGTTGTTAAAGCTTTATCTCAATATAATTCGTTTAATAATTGGGGCTGGCTTGAAGATGTTGATTGCAAAGATGACATTGAAATTTTATCCGGTGATGTGAGAGACCCTAATTATATCAGAGAAATTACTAAAGGAGTTGATATAATTTTTCATCTTGCAGCTTTAATTGCGATACCTTATTCTTACGTTGCTCCGGATAGTTATATAGATACCAATATCAAAGGTACATTGAATGTTTGCCAGGCTGCAAGAGATAATAATGTTTCAAAAACAATAATTACTTCAACAAGTGAAGTATATGGAACTGCAAAATATGTTCCTATTGATGAAAATCATCCAAAACAACCGCAATCCCCATATAGTGCTACAAAAATCGGTGCTGATGCTATTGCAAAAAGTTTTTATAACGCATTTGAATTACCTGTTGTTATAGCTCGTCCTTTTAATACATACGGACCAAGACAATCAGCAAGAGCAATTATACCTACAATTATTACTCAAATTGCATCAGGTAAAAAAGAAATCAAATTAGGTGATTTAACTCCTACAAGAGATTTTAATTATGTTAAAGATACTTGTGAAGGATTTGTTAAAATTGCAAATTGCGAAAATGTTAACGGTGAAGAAATCAACATAGGTTCAAATTATGAAATTTCAATGAAAGATACATTGGAATTAATTAAAAAAATAATGAATAGCGACGTTGAATTTGTTGTTGATAGTCAACGTATAAGACCTAAAAATTCTGAAGTTAATCGCTTGTGGTGCGATAATACAAAAATTAAAAAATTAACAGGTTTTGAGCCTAAATATACAATTGAAGATGGTTTAAGAGAAACTGTTGAATGGTTCTGCAACCCCGACAATTTAAAAAAATATAAACCAAATATTTATAATGTATAAGGAGAGAAAAATGATTAAATATTGCAAAAAATGTGTTATGCCTAATACAAGACCAGGGATTACATTTAACGAGGAAGGTATTTGCTCTGCTTGTCAAACTTACGAAAAAAGAAAAACCATAGATTGGGACAAAAGATACAAAGAATTAGAAGCGTTGTGCGATAAATATAGAGGTTCTAACGGTAATAGTTATGATTGCGCCATTGCTGTTTCAGGAGGAAAAGATTCGCATTATCAAGTTGATTTAATGAAGAATAAATTGGGAATGAATCCAATATTATTTTCTGTTGAAGATAATTTTCCAATGACTGAAGCAGGAAAACATAATATTCAAAATATATCAGAGGCTTTTGGTTGTGACTTAATTACATTAAAACCAAATATTAGTGCTCAAAAGAAATTAATGAGATACACTTTTGAAAAATATGGAAAACCTACTTGGTATTTTGATAGATTAATTTATACATATCCTTTGTTAATGGCTAAAAAATTTAATACTCCGCTTTTAGTATACGGCGAAAATGTTAGCTATGAATATGGCGGAAGCGATTGTTTTGATACATATTCTGCAAGGGGTATATTAAAAAATGGTGTAGCATCTGACATGGATTTGGATGAATTAATAGAAAATACAGGTGTTACAAGAAAAGAACTCGAATTAACAGTTGCATTATCTGAAAAAGAGTTAGATGAATTAGACCCAATCTATATTTCATATTTTATACCTTGGGATAGTTTTAAAAATTATGAAATAGCAAAGAAATTTGGATTTCAAGATTTGAAAGATGAGTGGAGAAGGTCTCATCATGTTGAAGATTTTGATCAAGTTGATTCAAGAGCTTATCTTGTTCATCCATGGCTAAAATATCCTAAATTTGCTCATCAATTTGCAACCGATTATGCTTCAAGAATGGTAAGATATGGTCTTATTACTCGAGATGAAGCAATAGAACTTGTAAGGCGTCATGATGCATTTTTAGATCCATTATGCGTTAGAGATTTTTGCGAGTTTTTAGGCTACACAAAAGAAGAGTTTTGGGCAATAGTTGACAAATTATATAATACGGAATATTTTGAAAAAGTAAACGGAAGTTGGAAACTTAAAAATCCGATTTGGGAGAATAAATGTACAAAAGAATCGTTGACTTTATAAGAAAAGTTTATGATAGAGATGATTTTATAGCTTTACATGAGCCTTATTTTGATAATAGAGAAAAAGAAATGACTGCCGAATGCATTGATTCAACTTTTGTTTCAAGCGTTGGTAAATTTGTAACTGAGTTTGAAGAAAAAATTGCAGATTTTTGTAAGGTTAAAAGGGCTGTTGCATGCGTTAATGGTACTAATGCGCTTCATTTAGGCTTGAAATTGGCTGGCATTAAAGAGGGTGATAAAGTTATAACTCAACCTTTAACGTTTATTGCAACGGCAAATGCTATCAGATATTGTAACGCTGAACCTGTTTTTGTGGATATCGATAAAGATACTCTCGGTTTAAGCCCTGAAAAACTTGAAGACTATCTTAAAAAACATAATGACATAAAAGCAGTTGTTCCAATGCATACATTTGGTCATCCTTGCAGAATTGATGAAATTAAACAAGTTTGTGATAAATACAATATAAAACTTGTCGAAGATTGTGCAGAAAGCCTTGGAAGTTTATATAAGGGCATTCATACCGGCAATTGGGCAGAGGGAAGCGCTATAAGTTTTAATGGTAATAAGATAATTACAACAGGCGGCGGCGGAATGTTGCTATTTAATGATGAAAAATTAGCAGATTATGCAAAACATTTAACAACTCAAGCAAAAATTCCTCATAGATGGGAATTTAGACATTCTGAAACAGGTTATAATTATAGAATGCCTAATATTAACGCTGCACTTGGCTTAGCTCAATTTGAAAAACTAAATAAATTTTTGGAAAAGAAAAGAGAACTTGCAAAAAAATATGGAGCATTCTTCGGCGACAGCTTTGTAAAAGAACCAAAAAATGCTCGCTCTAACTATTGGCTTCAAGCAATTATGTTAAAAGATAAAAACCAAAGAGATAAATTTTTGAAATATACAAATGATAATAATGTTATGACAAGACCTTGTTGGTGTTTAATGAACGAGCTTGAAATGTTTAAAAATTGCGAATGCGGTGATTTATCGAATGCCAAATGGATTGAAGAAAGATTAGTTAATATTCCGAGCGGAGTTAAATTATGAATATAGGTTATTTTGCTGATGGTATATGGGGGCATAATGCTTTTAAATTAATTAATTCTGATAAAGATTTTAATATAAAATTTATATGTCCTAGATTTGATACAACTGATTTAACGCTACAAAGTTTTGCATATGAAAACTCGATTGATTATATAAAAAATAAAAATATTAATTCTGAAGAATTTTTGGAACAAATCGAGAAATATAATTGTGATATATTGGTTTCTATGTCTTTTAATCAAATTTTTAAAGCGCCTATTTTATCAAAGTATCATGTAATCAATTGCCATGCCGGTAAACTGCCATTGTATCGTGGACGTAATATTTTAAATTGGGTCTTGATTAATGATGAAAAAGAGTTCGGAATTACTGTTCATTATGTTGATGAAGGTATTGATACAGGTGACATTATTTTACAAAAAATATTTTCTATAACAGATAATGACAATTACGCAACACTATTGGAGCTCGCGCATAAAGAGTGTGCCTTTTTGTTGCATGAAGCATTAATTCAAATAAAAAACAATACAGCAAAAAGAATTAAGCAAGATACTATTGATCCTGTTGGGATGTATTGCGGAAAAAGAATGGTTGGCGACGAATATATTAATTGGAATCAGACTTCAAGAGAGTTATTTAATTTTATACGTGCTATATCAAAGCCAGGACCTATGGCTAAAACAAGTATAAATAATATTCCTTTTTATATTAATAAAGCTGAAATGATAAAAAATGCACCAATTTACAAAGGTATAGAAGGTCAAATATTGAAAAAAGATAATGATGGCTTTATAGTTAAAACAAAAGATTCGATATTAAGAGTTACTGAATATTATTTTAACGGTAAATTTTGTGTTGGTTCAAGATTAAAATAATTAAAACGAGGAAAGATGGCAAATATATTTATAATAGCAGAAATTGGTGTAAATCATAATGGTTCAGTTGAGCTTGCTAAAAAAATGGTTGATGTTATTGCTTCATCAGGGTGTAATTGTGCTAAATTTCAAACTTTTAAAAGTGAAAATTTGGTAAATAAAGATGCACAAATGGCGCAATATCAAAAAGAAAATCTTAAAAATAATTCAACACAATTAGAAATGCTTAAAAAACTTGAATTGAAAAAAGAAGATTTTATAGAGTTAAAAAAATATTGCGAAAGCAAAAATGTAATGTTTTTATCTACACCTTTTGACCTTGAAAGTTGCGATTTTTTAAATTCATTGGGTATGGAAATTTTTAAAATTCCATCAGGTGAGATAACTAACCTGCCTTATTTAAGAAAAATCAATTCATTTAAAAAAGATGTTATTTTATCGACAGGCATGGCAAATCTTGATGAAATTAGAGATGCTCTTAAAGTCCTAAAAGATTGCAAAGTATCCCTTTTGCATTGTACAACTCAATATCCGACACCTTATGAAGATGTTAATTTAAAAGCAATGGAAACATTAAAAAAAGAATTTAATCTGCCTGTTGGATATTCTGATCATACACAAGGTATAGAAATTCCAATTGCGGCAGTTGCAATGGGTGCTGAAATAATTGAAAAACATTTTACTTTGGATAAAAATATGATTGGACCCGACCATAAGGCAAGTTTAGAGCCTGATGAATTAGCTCAAATGGTAAAATCAATAAGAAATATTGAAAAGGCTCTTGGCAATGGTATTAAAGAACCTAAAAAAAGCGAAATTTCAAATATCGAAATAGTAAGAAAATCAATTGTTGCAAAATGCAATATTAAAAAAGGTGAAATATTTAGCGAAAATAATTTAACGACAAAACGCCCCGGAAATGGAATTTCACCTATGAAATGGGATGAAATTATAGGTAAGATTGCTACAAAAGATTATTTAGAGGATGAAATAATATGCGAAAAATAGCGCTTGTAACTTCAACCAGAGCTGAATACGGTATAATGTCAAGATTAATTGATTTGCTTGATAAAGATTCTGATGTTGATTTTTATTTATTTGTTACAGGAATGCATTTATCAGAAAAATTTGGCTTAACTAAAAATGAAATTAAACAAAAAATATATAGTGAAATTGATATTGAAATAGAATCAGATCCAGCGCATTCTTTAGCTTTAGCTATTGAAAAATTTAGTTGTGCTTTTAGGGGGTTAAAGCCCGATATTGTTGTTTTATTGGGTGATAGATATGAGATTATGGGTGTAGCTCAAGCAGCAATGTTAAATAATATTCCTATTGCACATTTATATGGCGGAGATACTACGCAAGGGGCTATTGATGAAGCAATAAGACATTCTATAACTAAAATGAGTCATTTGCATTTTGTATCTTGTGAACAATCTAAAAAAAGAGTAATACAGCTAGGGGAAAATCCTTCTAGAGTGTTTAATGTTGGAGCGTTAGCGCTAGAAAATATAAAATATATTGATTTATTAAAAAAAGATGAACTTGAAAAATCTCTTGATTTTAAACTTAATAAAAACAATTTACTTGTTACATTTCATCCCGTAACACTTGAAGGCCGTTCTAAAGAACAGGTTAAGGAGCTGTTGGATGCACTTGATGAATTAAAAGATACTAATTTTATTATTACTTGTCCTAATTCTGATAGCGGGAATGAAGAAATTTTTAATCAAATTATTGAATTTGAGAAAAAAAATAAAAACGCTAAAGTTTATAAATCATTGGGAATGTTGAGGTATTTATCTGCTATGCAATATGTGGATGCTGTTGTAGGTAATTCTTCAAGCGGGATATACGAAGCTCCATCTTTCAATATTGCAACAATAAACATTGGAAATAGACAAAAAGGAAGAATGCAAGCAAGTTCTATTGTAAATTGCAGTTCTTATAAAAAAGATATTCTTGAAGCAATTAATTTTGTGTATAATAATAATTTTAAAAATACAAAAAATCCTTATGAGAAAAAAGATTGTGCAAAAACAATAATTGAAAAAATAAAAACATATAATTTAGATGATATCATCAAAAAAGAGTTTTATAATTTATGAGTAATTCAAAATACACAATTTTAGAAAACAAAACCATAAAATACGCACTTGAAAAAATAAACAGTTTTCAAACGGGCATGCCCTTAATTTTATTTGTTATCAATTCAAAAGCTCAAGTTGTAGCTTCTGTTACTGATGGAGACATTAGAAGAGGACTGGTTAACGGTGTAAAACTTGAAGATAGTATTTTATCTGTTGCAAATAAAAACTATAAGTATATTAAAGACTTAATTGATTGTAAAAAATTAATGAATACAAAGAATTGGATTTAAAAATTATTCCTTATGTAAATAATAATTTTGAATTGATAGATTTTATCGATTTAACTAAATTAAAAGCGCTTTTGCCAATTGATGCCGTTGTTATGGCAGGTGGCAAAGGGTTAAGATTAAAGCCATATACAAATGATATTCCAAAACCTATGCTTGAATTAGCAGGAAAACCAATTATAGCTCATAATGTGGATAGATTGATAAGTTATGGTGTTAGAAATATCTATATTTCTGTAAATCATCTAAAAGAACAAATAATTGATTATTTTAAGGAAAATTATTCTAATTGTAATATCAAATTTATTGAAGAAAATTCTCCATTAGGAACAATAGGTTCAATCGGTCTTGTTGATGAATTTAAAAATAATGATATTCTTGTTATGAATGCTGATGTTTTAACTAATATTGATTTTTATGATTTTTATTCAAATTATAAAAATCATAATGATAATATGTCTATCGCCACATTTAATATAAGAATTAATATACCTTACGCTGTTTTAGATACAACCGATAAGAAAATTAATTCTTTGATTGAAAAACCGTCATATACTTATTATTCAAATGCAGGAATATATCTAATTCAAAAAGAGATGTTAAATTATATTCCTAAAAATCAAAAATATGATTCAACGGATTTAATGGATAAATTAATTGAAGAAAATAAAAAAGTTACACATTTTCCAATACGTGGTTATTGGCTTGATATCGGAAATGCTCAAAATTACGCTAAAGCACAGGATGATATTAGATATATTAAGTTTTAAGAGGATAAAATGTATAATAATAAAAAAATTATTGCAATAATTCCTGCTCGCTCAGGCTCTAAAGGTTTAAAAGATAAAAATATTAAAGAATTAAACGGAAAGCCTTTGATAGCATACACTATTGAGGCTGCTAAAAAAGCAGATATTTTTGATGAAATCATTGTTTCAACAGATAGTGAAAAATATGCTAAAATTTCAAGACAATATGGAGCAAATACCCCTTTTTTAAGAAGCAGCAAAAATTCAGACGATAAAGCAAGCTCATGGGATGTTGTTAGAGAAGTTTTAAATAAATTAGATGAACAGTTTGATATTGTTATACTTTTGCAACCAACTTCACCTTTGAGAAAATCTGACGATATAAAAAGTGCTATTGAATTATTTTTTAAAAAAAACGCGGATACTGTTGTATCAGTTTGTGAAACTTCACACCCTTTGTTTTGGTGCAATACATTAAATGAAGATTGTTCAATGAAAAATTTTATTAAAAAAGAATATCAAAAACCAAGACAACAACTACCAAGAAGTTATACTTTAAATGGTGCTATATATATTTGTAAGGTTAAAGATATTAATAATTTGGATTTTTATTCCGATAAAAGCTATGCTTATAAAATGCAAAAAGTTAATTCTATTGATATAGATGATATAAATGATTTTTTGCTTGCAGAATTTTATTTAAAAAAATAATTACAAAGAAACACACAAACTTAATCATTGTATACAACTAGCTTAATTATTTTGTTATGTATACTTATTTATGCTATTAATTCTTACATTAAACAAACACGCCATCAATTTTTTCACCGCAAAATTTGCATTTTGAATTAACTATATTAAAATTCAAAACATCATAACCTATTCTTTCAATTAAAATGTTATTGCATTTTGGACAGTACGTATTTGAAGTTTTATTATCTATAATATTTCCGCTATATACATATTTTAAGCCTTGTTTTTTAGCTATTTCACAAGCTTTAATAATTGTTTTGGCAGAAGTTTTTGGATAATTTAAAAATTTATATTGCGGGCTAAAAGCACTAAAATGAATAACCGTATTATCTCCAAGATTATTCAATATCCAATCACATTCTTTTTTTATCATATCATCAAAATCATTTAATCCTTCAATTAAAAGAGTTGTAATTTCAAGCCAAGTGTTTGTGTTATGTTTTATGTATTTTAAATTATTTAATACAATATCCAATGAAGCATTACAATATTTTTTATAAAAATCATCACTAAAGGCCTTTAAATCAATATTTGCAGCATCAATATATGAAAATAATTCCTCTAGCGGTTCTTTATTTATGTAGCCAGCTGAAATTGCAACCGTTTTTATACCTTTGCTTTTTGCTATTTTTGCAGTTTCTAAGGCATATTCGAAAAATGCAACAGGGTCATTATATGTAAAAGCAATACTCTCATATTTATTTTGAAGGGCAATATTAACAATATCAACAGATTCTAATTTGTGTATATAACCTTTATAATCATCTATTTTAACTTTGGTAATATGCCAATTTTGACAAAATAAACATCCCATATTACATCCTATTGTCCCGAATGATAATATTTTTGATGAGGGGTAAAAATGGTAGAGCGGTTTTTTTTCAATAGGATCCAAAGCTAAAGATGAACAATAGCCAAATGTTGTTAATTCTATATTAGAATTTATATTTTTTCTTGCTTTGCAATATCCGCTTTGCCCTTCTTTTAAAATACATTTTCTTGGGCAAATTTCACACATTTGAATGTTATTTTCGATTTTTCTTTGATATTTCATAAAAAATATTATAATTAAATTTGTAATTAATTTAAACAGATATAAATTTATATGAAAAAAATTAAAAAACAATCATCAGCAGGAACATTTTACTCAAGCGATAAAACTGAGCTTGAAAATCTCTTTTTAGATTATGATAAAAAATTAAAAGAAAAAATCATTGCTCCTACAAGAGCCGTAATTGCTCCCCATGCAGGCTATATATACTCCGGAGCGCTTGCTTATGAAGCAATTAAAAACATTAATAAAAATACTAAAAACTTTTTTATTATTGCCCCCTCGCATACTTATCCTTTATTAACAATTGGTATATGCGATTATGAAGGCTTTTTAACCCCGTTTGGTACAATATATCAAAATTTAACTATTACTAATGATATAAAAAATAAACTAAATTTAGAATATATTAACGATGCTTTTGAAAAAGAACACTCTATTGAAGTGCAGTTACCAATATTAAAGTATCTAAATAAAGATAATGATTTTAAAATTGTTCCTATACTAACTTCTTATGACTCTTTTGATTTAATTAATCAAATAATAAAAGAATATTGGGAAGATGAAAACAATTCTTTTATAATATCTTCTGATTTAAGTCATTTTTATAATCACTCGGAAGCACAAAAAATAGACAAAAAAACTGCACAAATAATTGAGTCAAATGAATTTATTAAATTTGATCGTTTAAGAGCTTGCGGACATGAAGGAATATATGCCCTTAAACAATTTGCAAAAGACAATAATTTCTCATTAATAAGGATGGGCTTATTCAATTCATCAAAAACAACAAATGATAAAACAAGAGTTGTTGGTTATGGTGCTTGGAAGCTTTTTGAAGAAAGTAAAAACAAGTATATCAAAGAATATTTCAGTAATTTTATTTTGGATTTATGTAAAAAAAGCATTGAACAAAAAGGAAAATATTTTCCTAAAGAATACGATTGTGTGTTTGATGAATTAGGTGCTTGTTTTGTTACTCTTGAGATAAACGGTTTTTTAAGAGGTTGTATAGGTTCTATTGTTGCCTATGAACCATTAATCAATAATTTAGTCCAAAACGCTTATAATGCCGCATATAAGGACCCAAGATTTTCACCTTTATCCGAAAATGAAATTGATAAAATTGACATTAAAGTTTCTGTTTTATCTCATCCGATTGAAATTAAATTCAATGATGAAGAAGATTTACTTAATAACATTACCCCTTTTATAGACGGAATTATTATAAAAGATGGTATTTATCAGGCTGTTTATCTTCCTAGCGTTTGGGAGCAAATAAATAATAAAAAAGATTTTTTAAATTCACTTAAATTAAAAGCTGGACTTAGTAAAAATCATTTTTCAAAAACATTTCAAGCATTTAAATTTTACAGCGAATACATAACAAAACTAAACAGCTAGATATTGTAATGTCGTTTAAAATATGGTATATTATTCCTGTTGTTAGAGTTGAAAAAATAAGGGGGCTTATTATTAAAGGTTTTGCTATGTTATCAATCGGTCAAGTCGGCTGGATTGAAAAGGAAATTCCCGAAATAGGGCCATACGATGCACTTTGTAGACCAATTGCACTTGCGCCGTGTACTTCTGATATACATACTGTATATTCAGGTGCCATAGGTGACAGACACAATATGATACTTGGACATGAGGCTGTTGGTGAAGTTGTAAAAGTCGGAAGTTTGGTAAAGGACTTTAAAGTTAATGATAAAGTTTTAGTTTCTGCTATTACTCCCGATTGGAATTCGCTTGCAGCACAAGAATCTTATGCAATGCATTCCGGTGGTATGCTCGGAGGTTGGAAATTCTCAAATTTTAAAGACGGAGTTTTTGCTGAATATTTTCATGTAAATGATGCTGACGGCAATTTGGCTCACTTGCCCGAAGGAATGGATTTGGGTGCTGCATGTATGATTAGCGATATGGTTCCTACGGGCTTTTGCGGTGTAGAATTGGCTGACATCAATTTTGGCGACAATGTTGCCGTTATTGGTATCGGTCCTGTTGGATTAATGGCGGTTGCCGGGGCTGCAATTCGTGGTGCGGCAAACATCTATGCTGTTGGTTCAAGACAAAATTGTATAGAACTTGCAAAAGAGTTCGGTGCAACTGAAATTATTAACTATAAGCAAGGGGATATTGTTAATCAAATACTTGAAAAAACAAACGGTCAAGGTGTAGACAAAATTGTTATTGCAGGCGGCAATAATGATACATTTGAACAAGCTGTTAAAATTTTAAAACCCGGCGGAAAAATCGGAAATGTTAATTACCTTGGCGAAGGTGATTATATTAAAATTCCTCGTGTTGAATGGGGTTGCGGTATGGGTCATAAGCAAATCGTCGGCGGTTTAATGCCCGGCGGTAGATTGAGATCCGAAAAACTCGCTCGACTTGTACAAACAGGCAGAATACATCCAGAAAAAATGGTAACACACGTATTCCATGGGCTTGATAAAGTCGAAGACGCACTTATGCTTATGAAAAACAAACCTCAAGATTTAATTAAACCGCTTGTGCTAATTAACTAAATAATTATAATCAAATTTTCTGCAAATACAACTAAAAGACTATGTTAATTTGCAAGAAATATTATATACAAATTTCAACAAAAAAGAATATATCGCAAAATGTAGGAAAATTAAACAATAGAGAGTTTGAACTTGCGATTGCTGGTTTTTTAAAAACAAAATTATCAAGTTAAATTGGCACAATACAGCAATAATTGCAGAGTTGATATAATCCCATTAAAACAAGTGAGAATTTTCATATAATACAAACATTACAAAAACCTTGTATGTATAGCCTCAGTTGTAAAAAGTTATGTAAAGTAATGAGAGATAACAAAATCGACGTTATATGTATAGCAAGATTAAATAGTTACACAAAAGATTTGTATTGGTTTACGAAAATACACATTCCTTTATGCAATAAATTGTATAATACCACAAAATAAAAATTAGATAATGTAAAATTAATTATCGTAATTGTTGCAATAATTAATGTCTTTTAAAAAAATTTTACTTCCTTACGCAACCAATCCATACCAAAATAATTTAATTTTTAAATTGCATGTTTTTTTAAAATTACTAATCCAATACAAAAATTTAAAAATCCAGATACAAAGGGGTTCGAACCCTTGGTGTAGTCACCCCCGCACAGTCGTTTCAAGACTGTATCTTAAACCACTCGGACACGTCTCTATGATTATTATAGTTAATAATACTAGATAAAATTTTTTTTCAAGATTATTCAATAATAAATGCGTATAATTGCAAATTCAAATAAAAATATTTAAAAAGACCCGAAAATCTCTCGGGTCTTTAAGTAAAATTGGAGCTGGCAACGACCTATCTTTCCGGGAGGCTACCCTCCGAGTATTGTCGGCGATGAAAGTCTTTACGACCGTGT